>NZ_JAPDBZ010000169.1:0-7157 GCF_027705505.1 Aeromonas sp. QDB56 | reverse complement strand
AGGAGGTCACATGGAAGATCAGATCCTGGAAAACGGGAATGGTTCCGTTCAGGGCGCTACTTGTGTATAAGAGTCAGCATCAATGCCTCCGACATCATCGCGGGCAAGAAGCCGGCCGACACCCTGGGCGTGAAGGCGGTGGACGATCACACCTTCGAGGTGCAGCTGGAGAAGGCGGTGCCTTACTTCGTCAGCATGCTCTCCCACACCACCACCTATCCGGTCCCGAAGAAGGTGATCGAGAAGTTCGGTGACAAGTGGACCCAGCCCGGCAACATGGTATCCAACGGCGCCTACGTGCTGAAGGACTGGGTGGTCAACGAGCGCGTCGACGTCGAGCGCAACCCCAACTACTGGAACAACGGCAAGACCGTCATCAACAAGGTGACCTACCTGCCCATCCAGTCCACCAACGCCGAGCTGAACCGCTATCTGGCTGGCGAAGTGGATCTGACCTACAACATGCCCATCGAACGCTTCAAGCAGATGAAGAAAGAGCTGCCGGACGAAGTGAAGGTGAGCGGCTATGTGGGCACCTACTACTACACCTTCAACACCAAGCGCAAACCTTATGACGACGTGCGGGTGCGTACTGCACTCACCTACGCCATCGATCGCGACGTGATCGCCGACAAGGTGATGGGCAAGGGTGAGACCCCGGGTTATGCCCTGGTGCCCGACTTCGTGGACGGCTTCAAGCCGGTGGCACCATCCTGGTCCAAGCTGACCCAGGCAGAGCGCGATGCCAAGGCGAAAGAGCTGCTGACCGAAGCCGGTTACGGCCCGGGCAACCCGCTCAAGTTCGAGCTGCTCTACAACACCGACGACAACCACAAGAAGGTGGCCGTGGCCGTCGCCTCCATGTGGAAGAAGCTCGGCGTGCAGGTGAGCCTGGTGAACCAGGAGTGGAAGACCTATCTGGAGACGCTCAAGCAAGGTCAGTTTGATGTGGCCCGTCGTGGCTGGATTGCCGACTACAACGAAGCCTCCTCCATGCTGGATCTGATGCAGACCACTCACGGCAACAACGACGGCAAATACTCCAACCCGACGTTCGACAAGCTGATGAGCGAGTCCCGCAACCAGGTGGATGCCGAGGCGCGCAACAAGCTCTATGTCCAGGCCGAAGAGATCCTGGCCAAGGACATGCCGATCGCCCCCATCTATCAGTACGTGACCTCCCGTATGGTCAAGCCCTACGTGGGCGGCTACCCGGCCAACCCGCTGGACAACATCTACAGCAAAGACATGTACATCGTTGCTCACTGAGTAAAGAAACAAGTCGCATAACAAGCAGGGCCCGCCAGACGGCGGGCCTTTATTACAACCGCGACCCTTTGGAAGCAGTACAGGACAGGAAATGTCTATGTTGAAATTCATCCTTAAACGTCTATTGGAAGCGATCCCGACTCTGCTGGTCTTGATCACCGTCTCCTTCTTCATGATGCGCTTCGCCCCGGGCAACCCCTTCACCAGCGAACGCGCCCTGCCGCCGGAAGTGCTGGCCAACATCGAAGCCAAATATGGCCTGGACAAGCCCATCGGCATACAATACCTCACTTACCTCGGCAATCTGGTCCAGGGGGATCTGGGGCCCTCCTTCAAATACAAGGACTTCACCGTCAATGATCTGGTGAGCCAGGCCCTGCCTGTCTCCGCCAAGATAGGCTCGGTCGCCTTCCTGCTGGCGGTGACCCTGGGGGTCACCTTCGGCACCATTGCGGCCCTGAAACAGAACACCCTCATCGACTACCTGTTGATGTCGTCGGCCATGGCCGGGGTGGTGATACCCGGCTTCGTGCTGGCACCGCTGCTAGTGCTCTTCTTCAGTATCTATCTGGGCTGGTTCCCGGCGGGAGGCTGGCAGGGGGGCGGCGCCCAGTTCATGGTACTGCCGGTGTTCGGCATGATGATGTACTACATCTCGGCCATCTCCCGCATCATGCGCGGCAGCATGATCGAGACCATGAACTCCAACTTCATCCGTACCGCCCGCGCCAAGGGGCTGCCCCTGCGCCACATCATCCTCAAGCACGCGCTGCGCCCGGCCATGCTGCCGGTGGTCTCCTACCTGGGACCGGCCTTCGTGGGCATCATCACCGGCTCCGTGGTCATCGAGACCATCTTCGGCCTGCCGGGGATTGGCCAGCTGTTCGTCAACGGTGCCCTCAACCGTGATTACTCCATGGTGCTCGGTCTGACCATTCTGGTCGGCGCCCTCACCATCACCTTTAACGCCGTGGTCGATATTCTCTATGCCGTCATCGATCCCAAGATCCGTTACTAAGCCGGGAGTTCATCATGGTAGTCACAACTGAAAAGCGCGAAGCCGTCGAGGCGTTCGCCCAGAAAGTGGAAGTGGTGGAAGGACGCTCCCTGTGGAAGGATGCCCGTCGCCGTTTCCTGCGCAACAAGGCGGCCCTGACCAGCCTCATCATCCTGACCATCATCGGTCTGGCGGTGATCGTGGGGCCCCACCTGTCCCAGTACACGTTCGATGACCCGGACTGGGGGGCCATGCAGAGTGCCCCGGACATGGAGACCGGCCACTGGTTCGGCACCGACAGCCTGGGGCGCGACCTGTTCGTGCGTACCCTGCTCGGCGGACGCATCTCCCTGATGGTCGGCATCATGGGGGCCCTGGTGGCCGTCATCATCGGCACCCTCTATGGCGCCGCGTCAGGCTTTATCGGCGGTCGCGTCGACAGCCTGATGATGCGCGTGCTTGAGATCCTCAACGCCTTCCCCTTCATGTTCTTCGTGATCATGCTGGTGACCTTCTTTGGTCGCAACCTGGCCCTCATCTTCCTCGCCATCGGCGCGGTGAGCTGGCTCGACATGGCGCGGATCGTGCGCGGCCAGACCCTGAGTCTCAAGAGCAAGGAGTTCATCGAGGCGGCCCACGTCTGCGGCGTCTCCAAGTGGAAGATCATCACCCGTCATATTGTGCCCAACGTGCTCGGCATAGTGGCGGTTTACGCCACCCTGCTGGTGCCGGGGATGATCATGTTCGAATCCTTCCTGAGCTTCCTGGGTCTGGGCGTGCAAGAGCCCATGACCAGCTGGGGCGCCCTGCTGGATGAAGGCTCCAAGTCGATGGAAGTGGCCATCTGGCAACTCCTGTTCCCCGCCGGTTTCATGGTGGTGACCCTGTTCTGCTTCAACTTCCTCGGGGATGGTCTGCGTGATGCCCTGGATCCCAAGGATCGCTGATACCCAGGGACCGGCAAGACGCCAAGGGGCCATCAGACCCGTTCAGGGAACGCACCGCGTTCACCACGGGCAGGCCCCCATCACGACAGCGCGATAAGGAGTACTGAGATGAAATTACTGGATGTGAAAGATCTGCGGGTCGAGTTCAAGACCCCGGACGGCAATGTGGTGGCCGTCAACGACCTCAACTTTTCTCTTTCTGCTGGCGAAACCCTGGGGATCGTCGGGGAGTCAGGCTCAGGCAAGTCCCAGACGGCCTTTGCCATCATGGGGCTGCTCGCCAAGAACGGTGTCATCACCGGCTCGGCCAAATTTCAGGGGGACGAGATCCTGAATCTGCCGGAGCACAAGCTCAACAAGATCCGCTCCGAGAAGATCGCCATGATCTTCCAGGACCCCATGACGTCGCTCAACCCCTACATGAAGGTCAAGGATCAGCTGATGGAAGTGCTGATGCTGCACAAGGGGATGACCAAGGCTGCCGCCTTCGAGGAGTCGGTGCGCATGCTGGATGCGGTGAAGATCCCCGAGTCGCGCAAGCGGATGAACATGTACCCCCACGAATTCTCCGGCGGCATGCGCCAGCGGGTGATGATCGCCATGGCGCTCCTGTGCCGGCCGCAGCTGCTCATCGCTGACGAGCCGACCACGGCGCTGGACGTGACGGTACAGGCCCAGATCATGACCCTGATGAACGAGCTCAAGCGCGAGTTCAACACCGCCATCATCATGATCACCCACGATCTTGGCGTCGTGGCCGGCATCTGCGACAAGGTGCTGGTGATGTACGCAGGCCGGACCATGGAGTACGGCCGGGTCAACGATATTTTCTATCGCCCGAGCCACCCCTATACCGAAGGCTTGCTGCGCGCCATTCCCCGCCTAGACACCGAAGGGGAAGAGCTGCCCACCATTCCGGGCAATCCGCCCAACCTGCTGCGTTTGCCCACCGGCTGTCCCTTCCAGGAGCGCTGCCACCGGGTGAGCGAGATTTGCGGCAAGCAGTCGCCAGTTCTGACGCCGTTCAACGACGGCCGGGAGCGGGCCTGCCATTGGGTGTCTGATGCCATCAATGCCAAGGAGGTGAGCGTATGAATGCTGTTATATGCGGCCAGCAATCCTCCAAGCTCCTGACGCCGTTCAACGACGGCCGGGAGCGGGCGTGCCACTGGGTATCGGATGCCATGATCAAGGGAGTGAACTAAATGGGTACTGACAAGAAACTGCTGCTGGAAGTGTCCGACCTCAAGGTTCACTTCCATATCAAGAGTGACAAGGCCTGGCCCTGGGCCAAGCCCTCCGCCCTGAAGGCGGTGGACGGGGTGACCCTGCGCCTCTACGAAGGGGAGACCCTGGGCGTCGTGGGGGAGTCCGGTTGCGGCAAATCCACCTTCGCCCGTGCCCTCATCGGCCTGGTACCGGCCACCGACGGCAAGGTGGTGTGGCTTGGGCAGGACTTGACCAAGCTCGAGCAGAACGCCCTGCGGGAGAAGCGCAAGGAGATCCAGATGATCTTCCAGGACCCGCTGGCCTCCCTGAACCCCCGCATGACCATAGGGGACATCATCGCCGAGCCCCTCATCACCTTCTACCCGACCCTGCCAAGGGAAGAGGTGAAGGAGAAGGTGCGCGCCATGATGACCAAGGTGGGTCTGTTGCCGAACCTGGTGAACCGTTACCCCCATGAGTTCTCCGGCGGCCAGTGCCAGCGCATCGGCATCGCCCGGGCGCTCATCCTCGAGCCCAAGATGATCATCTGTGACGAGCCGGTCTCGGCGCTGGATGTCTCCATCCAGGCTCAGGTGGTGAACCTGCTCAAATCCCTGCAAAAGGAGATGGGGCTCTCCCTCATCTTCATCGCCCACGACCTCTCAGTGGTCAAACACATCTCCGATCGGGTGCTGGTGATGTACCTGGGCAACGCGGTGGAGCTCGGGACCGGCAAGGAGATCTTCGCCAATCCCCTGCACCCCTATACCAAGGCGCTGATGTCGGCGGTCCGCATCCCGGATCCGGATCTGGAGCGCAGCAAGGTCATTCAGATCCTGGAAGGGGACTTGCCATCCCCCATGAATCCGCCCTCCGGCTGCGTGTTCCGCACCCGCTGCCCGGTGGCTGGCCCGGAGTGCGCCAAGACCCGGCCACAGCTCGAGGGCAACTTCGACCACGCGGTTTCCTGTCTCAAGGTGGATCCGCTCTGAGAACCTGTTAACGATCTTGCTGCGAGGCCGTGATCAAGGCTCATGCGCTGTTCGGAATCCTCATGTATTCATATACATTCCGGTTCCTGCGCTGCTCTTTACCTTGTTGACGACCTCTCGCGACAGCTCGTAAACAGGTTTTAAGGAGAACCGTATCGAGAAGGGCGCGTGCTGGCGCCCTTTTTATTGCATGGGGGATAAGATGCCTCTTGGCGCCAGCGGTTGTCGCTGCTACTATCCGCCGCACAAGGGGAGTAACTTCTCGCCGGTTTGTCGTCATTACGGTGCACCCATATCCTGCAGTGCACCCGGCAGCCGGGCAGTTGACGCAAGTCGGCTGTAAGTGAGACCTTGCCGAGAGGCAAGGTGTATCTGCTCCAAACGCGAACCCACTGCCTCCCGGCCGTGGGTTTTGTCGTTTTGGGAGAAGTGAAAATGGGTGAATGGTGGATGTGGACCGGTTTCTTCAGCATAGTGCTGGTCCTGTTGTGGATTGATATCCGCTTTGTCGGTGGCGGCAAGGCGCACAAGGTGTCGCTGAAAGAGGCGGGCATCTGGTCTCTCATCTGGGTCAGCGTGGCGCTCCTGTTCAACCTGGCCATCTGGCTCTGGCTGGATCACAGTGCCGGGCGCGAAATCGCGAACCAGAAGGGGCTGGAGTTTCTCACCGGCTACCTCATCGAAAAGGCACTGGCGGTGGACAACGTCTTCGTCTGGCTGATGCTGTTTGGCTACTTCGCCATCCCGGCGGAGCTGCAGCGCCGGGTCCTGCTCTACGGGGTGCTGGGGGCCATCGTGATGCGCGCCGGCATGGTGTTCGCGGGCAGCTGGCTCATCGAGCAGTTCCACTGGATCCTCTACCTGTTCGGGGCCTTCCTGCTGCTGACCGGTGCCAAGATGCTGTGGGCGGCCGACAAGGAGCCGGATCTCGAGAACAATGCCCTGCTCGGCTGGATGCGTCGTCGCTTCAAGGTGACCGAGACGCTGGAGGGAGAGAAGTTCTTCGTCTGGCGTGACGGTGTGCGCTACGCGACCCCGCTGCTGCTCATCCTGGTGCTGGTGGAGGTGAGCGACCTCATCTTCGCGGTGGACAGTATCCCGGCCATCTTCGCGGTGACCACGGATCCCTTCATCGTGCTCACCTCCAACATCTTCGCCATCATGGGGCTGCGCGCCATGTACTTCCTGCTGGCCGGGGTGGCCGATCGCTTCGCCCTGCTCAAATACGGCCTGGCGCTGATCCTGATGTTCATCGGGGTCAAGATGTTGCTGCTCGATATCTTCAAGATACCGACCGGCATCGCCCTTGGCGTGGTGGCGCTGATCCTGCTGGCCTCCATGGGGCTGAGTCTGCTGATGACCCGCAAAAAGGCGGCGTGAACGGCGCAGTAAAAAGGGCTCCCTCGGGATAATGCCAGTCAGTTAAGCCTGACTGGCATTGTTTTTACTAGGTTTTCTCGTCGCATACTTCTGTGGTTTGGCTTTGATGCACCTTGGGTAACTTCGTTCTCGGCGGGCGGGTAGCTTGAACTGCTCTGCCTGTTTGTCCAACTCAGCGACACGCCCTGGAACCATGCCCGGTGACACAAACGGCAGGCAACTGAGTTCATGCAGCAGATACACCGATGCCATGTGAAAGCTCAACTGGCTGGCCGTATAGCCCTTTCATGTACAGGACCTTAAGCGTTGAGTCCCTTTAAAACTCCTTCCAAGGTCCTGTTCTGTATCGATTTTCTCTGCTTG
>NZ_JAPDBZ010000168.1:0-7603 GCF_027705505.1 Aeromonas sp. QDB56 | reverse complement strand
AAGATCGGCTCAAACTGAAAAAATGAAATGACTGAGTCAGCCGAGAAGAATTTCCCCGCTTATTCGCACCTTCCTTAACACTAATAACTCGTCTGATCTTGGTAGTGATTCAGCGAGTCGACGTTCAAAAGCAAGCGCTTTTTTGCCTTCCTTTAGACGTTGAAACCGACATGCCTCCCTGTAGGAAGCTCAACATCAACACGCAGCTTCCCACCCATTGCTTCCACGTAACGCTTCATGGTGGATAGCTTGATATCATTCCCACGCTGCTCCATCGCCACAACGGCCGGTTGGCTGATCCCGAGGACAGAGGCCAACTCCACCTGGGACACTTCCAACTCTTCACGCAGCGCTTGCAAGCGTACCTCCAGCAGCAGCTCGTTAGCCATCTCCTGGATCCGCTGCTGACTATCCACCGAGCGGGAGGCCAGCATCTCATTCAGTGTTCTTCCCATTACCCTACCTCCAACTCAGTTAAGTGCTTGGCGTATTCCGCCTCAGCGACCGGCAACATCTCTTTGTAAAACCGCTTATCGTTACCGCCCTTATTTCCAGCACACAACACGATAGCTTGCCGCAACGGATCAAAAGCAAAGAACGCTCGTAGCGGATCCCCCTGGTGCTGAACTCTCAGCTCTTTGAGGTTCGTAAAGCGAGACCCCTTGATGGTATCAACTAAGGGTCGCCCTACTGATGGACCGCCCTGTGCCAAGGCAAGCAACCCAGCCAAAACCTTCTCCTGCGTGGCCTCGTCTTGTTCATCAAACCAGACATCGAATAGAGAGGTCGTTTTTACTGTCCACATAGCGCACCAAATATAACCTTTGGTTTATATTATAGAGGGTCTCGACGTAGGTAACAAGTTACCGCTGTCGTAGTGCAAGCATGAAGCTACTGGCATCAACCTCGAACCGGCTGACCCCGATCTGCTGCAGGTAGAGCACCAAGGTATCGAGCTTGCGAAAAACTCTTAGTTGTTTGCTGCGCTGGGCGGCCAGACCGTAGCACACCAGCAGGCTCCAGCCGCCTGGTTGTCCGACAGCGACCACGACACGGACGGCACCGGCCGCCACCAGTTGTACCAGGGTGGGATGGGTAATGGTTTCCATAGGGGAGATTACGAGGCAAGGGATAATGCGGCGCAGGATGGGAGATAACGCCCTGCAAAACAAGCCGCCTTGCAGGATGACAGGCAGCAATCCCTGTCTGGGTGATGAACAGCAGGCCATTATCGCCAGCGACTATGCGATGACCGACGGCAAGTTGCTGATAGAACAGCGCGTCCCCTTGATGCATTACGCCCTGGAGCGGATGCAGGTGAGCTACAACGGGGAACATGCTAATAATCCCCTGCTCTACCCACTGGTGCTCGCCAACCGGGAGGAGCTGATCCGGCAAGGCTGTGTCTTTAAGCTCAAGAATGCAGATTTGCAAATTTCATAGCGGGCTGGTGCTTTGTAGTGGCCCAGCTCACGACGCCACTACGAGCACCTGACTGTTTATCCGTCATTCCACCCGACCAAAACGATCAGGGTCGGCTGGCACATAATCGTCCTCAAACATATTCTGCGAGCGATGGCTTTGACGCAAAGACGCGAGCGTCTCAAAGAAACAATCTTCACAGAGATGCACTTCGTATCTCTCGCCATCGTGCCGTACCGAGCCATACCCCCAGTGGGCTGACAATGTGCCGTATTCCTGTGCCATTGTCTTTGTCGTGCTGTCACCACACACATCACAGATCACATCTACGACCTGCTCCGTCGGAACTATGGAAAGTGCGAACAAGTATCCCACGAACAAAAAATGAAAATTTTAGTCATTTAATATCAATGGGTTACCAGTAAATGCTCTCGTGCCATATGACTTATTCGCACCTTCCCTAGGGCAGGCGTTATCTCATCGACCATGTGCCCCTTGGCCCAAGTGACGAACGCCTGAACCCGCAGTTGGAGTTGTCCGACGGATTTATGCTGGATCCCCTCACTGGCCTTACTCTCAATAAACTTCGTCAGCGCCTGTCTGAGGGGGACCCCTGTAGTAGGTGGAGAGGTATCGACGGGTTGCTTGATGGTCTGGGGAACGGACGAAAGCGCAACAGAAAGAGCATGATATTGCGGTACGGTAAAGCCCGCCGCTTTGAATGCATCGATCTCAGCTCTGATCCAGGCATGAAAACTATGGGTCGTGGCATCGGCAGGTGTCGCCGCAATGAGGGTGCGGACACGCGCCGCCAGCACCAGATTACGGTCTACGGCAACTTGACGTTCTTTGGTAAGGAGGGAAGTGCGGATAGCAAACGGCAAGCCTCGGTCACGCAAATTCTTGGGCAAGGGAAGCCGAGTGTAGTAGGTGCCGGAGGCATTTTTACTCAGATACATGATTGTTCCACCCAGTTGATCCAGGAAAAAAATCACGTAAGTCTAGAAATGAAAAAACCCGTTGAAATTCAACGGGTTATATTTGGCGGTGAGGGAGGGATTCGAACCCTCGATACGTTGCCGTATACACACTTTCCAGGCGTGCTCCTTCAGCCACTCGGACACCTCACCAAATTTTTACTGCTTGAAGTGGCTTTCGGAGCGCGCTGTGCGTGCATCTTGCCGACTTCGTCGGTGGGCAGCCTCTCGGATACCACACCAAATTTTTGTCTGTTGTTTAACGTGTTCAGCCAACACGGTGTCCGCTGCGCCGTTGCGCTGGAACGGGGCGTAATTTAGGGGAAAGCCCCGCCGCCGTCAACGGCTTTTTAGCCGCAGCGAACCGTTCGCACATTAAACGCACAGTTCAGGTGCTGAGGTCAGTGAACGGATTCCGGTGCGACCTGGATTTCCGGCAGATTGAGGAAGCCAAGGCGTTCACATTCGGAAACCACTTCATGGGTGGCTGCCGTGGTGCTTTCAACGAACAGCAGGAACTGCTCGACGGTGAGACCCGCCTTGGTAAAGACGGTGTGACCCACAACGAGGCGTGGCAGGTTGTCATCGATGATGTCGAGGAACACCTTGAGGGACGGATATTGCATGTTGAGACGACCCAGTTCGGCCACCAGGGGCAGCAGCGATGAGGGGCGCACTTCCAGCTCGGATGAGAACAGCAGCCCTTCCTCTTCCACGAAGATCCGGCTCTCCTGGATGCCCTCGACGGACTGCAGGGAGACCATGTGGATGCCATGACACTGATCGCACACATAGTGCTCGATCCGGGCCTGTTGCAACCAACGCATTATCATTTCAGAGCTGGGGATATTCATCATTTTCACGACACGGTAGAGATCAAGGGGCGCAGTCTAAACCAATTTTCAGACAACCAAAAGCACACAGGCCGGATCCCCGTCGTCTCGCTTCTTTTTGACAGGCCCTGTGCCTATACTCAGCCATTCTCGTAGCGCACTCGCCTCCAAAGAGCCCGATGACCATCCAAGAAAAGTATCGCCTGCACCTCAAATCCCTCTCGGATGAACTGCTCGCCCTGCAAAAACCCATCCGCATCCTGGATGCCATCAAATGGCCCCGTCACCTGCAAAGCGACTTTCTGGCAAGTGGCGGCAAGGCACTGCCCACCATCGACAGGCACTTCTATGAATCCCTCCCCCTGGGGTTCGATCCCCGCAACAAGTACCTTGAGCTCAAGGAGCTGAGGGACAGGATTCGCCGGCGCCTCGGCCCCCAGGACGATCTCGGCCGGATCCTGCAAGAGACGGTGGATCAGTACATGGTGGTCATCGAGATGCTGCGCCAGCGCGGACAGCCGGACTTTCAGCGCTACAGTCAGCGGCTCTACGGCTCGGCAAGCGATCACCTGCGCGGGGATCGCAAGACCCTGAAGGAGCTGGGGGCCAGATTGTGCGACATCTTCTCCCTGCCCGGCGCCCGCCACCTGGTGCGCCCCTACCCCAAGGAGTTCGAGGGGGAAGCCGCGGTGGCGAGGCTGCAGGGCAAGCTGTCGAGCTACTTCAGCGACGGCACAGTCCAGGTCAAGCTCAGCGATGGCATCGTCTCCGATGCCGCCGCCGGGGGGGATTACATCAAGCTCAACTCCCACGCCCGTTTCTCGGAGCTCGATCTGCAGGTGCTGGAGGTACACGAAGGCTGGGTTCACGTCGGCACCACCCTCAACGGCCGCCAGCAATCTTACGCCACCTGGCTCGGCGCCGGCTCGCCCCGCATCACCGCCTGTCAGGAGGGGTTGGCAGTACTCATCGAGACCCTCACGTTCAGCTCCTTCCCGGACAGGGCCAAGCGCATCTCGGATCGGGTCATGGCCATCGACATGGCGGAGCGTGGCGCCGATTTCATCGAGGTGTTCCGCCACTTCGTGGCCAAGGGGGCCAGCGAGCACGACGCCTACAAGATCACCCAGCGGGTGTTTCGCGGAGGCATGGTCGAGGGGGGCGCCTGCTTTACCAAGGATCTCTCCTATGTGAAGGGCTATGTGGAGACGGTGAACTTCATTCGCAGCGCCGTGCTGGAGGGGGTGCCGGAGATCCTGCCCATGCTGTTCGTCGGCAAGGTGACCCTGGACGACATCCCCGTGCTCTATCAGCACTATCTGGAGGGGCTCATCGACGCCCCCCGCTACCTCCCTCCCATGTTTCGCGACCTCACCGGGCTCTACGTCTGGTTCGGCTTCGCCTCCGGCATGTCCCTGGTGGACATAGGCCGGGTACAGCAGCATTTTCGCCAGCTCTTCCACCGCCTCCCGGCGGCCGACCCCATCATCGCCCCTGTCGACATCGAGATCGACTGACCCCCACAGACAAAGAGGGCGCCAGATGGGCGCCCTCTTTGGTGTCCAGGCTGCACGAGCCAGCCACGGGTTACTTGAAGGCCCGTCCTTCCAGATAGTGCTTGCGGCAGAGCGACACATAGCGATCGTTGCCGCCGATCTCCACCTGCTCACCGTCGCGCATCACCTGCCCCGCCTCGTTGACCCGCGAGTTCATGTGGGCCTTGTTGCCGCACCAGCAGATGCTTTTTAACTCCTCGAACTTGTCCGCCAGACAGAGCAGGTGGTAGGAGCCGGGAAACAGTTCGCCGCGAAAATCGGTCTTGAGACCATAGGCGATCACCGGAATGTCCTGCTCGTCGACGATGCGGGCGAGCTGGTAGACCTGCTCACGGGTCAGGAACTGCGCCTCGTCAACGATGAAGACATCGATGTGCCGCTTTGCGTGGCGCGCCTTGACCATCTCGAAGAGATCGCAGCTGTCGCTGAACACCTCCACTTTCAGCTCAAGACCGACCCTGGCACTGATGACGCCGGCACCGAAGCGATCGTCGATGGCGGGCGTCATGGCCAGCGGATACATACCACGCTCCAGATAGTTGAAGTGGGCCTGGATGAGCTGGGTCGATTTGCCTGAGTTCATGGTGGCAAATTTGTAGTGCAGTGAAGCCATGATGGGGTTCCGAAACGGGAGTGATGGGGCGCATGCTAACCAAAGCCCCTGCCAAAACCAAGGGGCCCGCAGGCCCCTTGTTCTCTTATGCGACTGCCACGGCGCTATACGCCCGGGCTTTGCGCAAATGGTAACCGGAGAAGATCAGGAACCAGAGCCCGCTCACGGTGAAACCGGCCAGCGCGGAGTGCATCAGCCCCATCACCAGGTAGCCGAGCGCCGCGCCAAAGGCGATGGCCAAGGCATAGGGCAGCTGGGTCATCACGTGATCGATGTGATGGCAACCGGCCCCGGTGGCAGACAGGATGCTGGTGCTGGAGATGGGGGAGCTGTGATCCCCGAACACAGACCCTGCCAGTACGGCGGCCAGCATGGGCAGCATCAGACTGATGTCGCTGGCGGCCGCCATGTCGCCGGCGAGCGGCAGCATGATGCCGAAGGTACCCCAGCTGGTGCCGGTGGCAAACGCCATGGCGCAGGAGAGCACGAAGACCACGGCGGGCAGCACTTCCACCGGCAGATTGCCATTGGCCAGGGAGGCCAGGTATTTACCGGTCTCCACATCGCGCACCACGGCGCCGATGGTCCAGGCGAACAGCAGGATGTTGATGGCGGGCAGCATGGCCATGATCCCCTGCGGAGCCGCCTTCATCCAGTTGCTTGCCCCGAGCTTGAGGCGCATGGCCAGACCGATGGAGACCACCAGGCTGCACAGGGCGCCATAGACCAGGGAGGAGCCGACATTGGTGTTCTCGAAGGAGCCGAGCACGCTGAACGGCAGCCCCTTGTCGGCCAGCACCGCAGCCCCGGAGTCAATCATGAAATAGACGGTGGCCAGGGTCAGGGTCAGGATGGGCAGCACCATGTCAATCATGCCGCCATTGCTCTCCTCCGGGCTCTCCATGTCGAGCCCGATGGGGCGCCCCTTGGACTCGTCCCACAGCTTGCCTTCCAATGCCCACTGCTCATGCTGACGCATGGGGCCTATGTCGAGCTGGAAGGCGATCACCACCAGCACCATGATCAGGGTGAACACTGCATAGAGGTTCATGGGGATCATTTCGACGAAGGCGGAGATGGGGCTCTGATCGGTCAGGCCATGAGCCGCCATGATGCCGCCGACGAGGGCGATGATGTAGGCCCCCCAGGAGGAGATCGGCATCAGCACGCAGACCGGCGCGGCGGTGGAGTCCAGCAGATAAGCCAGCTTGGCGCGGGAGATCTGGAAGCGATCGGTCACCGGACGGCAGATGGCACCCACCGACAGACTGTGGAAGAAGTCGTCGATGAAAAAGGCAAACACCATCAGACCGGTCAGGGACTTGGCACCCTTGCGGGTCTTGGCGCGGCGCTCCGCCCACTCGGCAAACGCCCGGGTCGCACCGGAGACGCTCATCAGGCTGATGAGGCCGCCCAGCAGCAACATGAAGAGGATCATGTTGACGTTGTCACGATTGAGCGCACCGTCGACCCAGAAGATCCTGAGCACGGTATCGAGCATGTAATGCAGGGACGCAAGGGGAGAAAACTGGTTGAGCAGCAGGCTGCCTGCGACTATGCCCACCCCCAGCGACACCAGGACGCGGCGGGTGATGATCGCCAGCGCAACGGCCAGCAGGGGGGGAACGACGGACCAACCGGAGTCGGCGTAATGAACGATGTCCATGATCTCTTTGCACCTAAAGACAACAGGTGGAGATCTACCGAGAGGATCAAAGAAACAAAACCCATGGGGAGGGTATACTCCTCAGCCCCTTCAGGTAGCGCTCCATAGTGGATGACTATGGCAGTCCTGCACCTATTAGATGCAGAACCAGCAACCCGGTATGATGGCCTGGTCACTTCGGCGCCGACTCCTTTCATCGAGCATCGCAGGCATCACCCTCCGCTCGGTTACTCATAGGCAGCGCGCCTCTACTTAAAGGTATTCGCGGCACATTTTATCGAGCCGCCGGGTGATAGCAAGTTTTTTGATTAAATTTCAAGGTTTCTGAGGCACCCACATCTTCAAAGATAGTCAAATGGTTCATCAAAGACTCCGCTGGCGATATTTTCATCTGACACGAGCCCATTCGAAGATCTTGGCCCGTCAAACGTATAAAAATATCCTTCATATCTATTTCAAGAGGCCTTGTTGCACAATTCCAAAGCAGGACAGCAGTCTCTCAGGCGCCGATTTCGCTCAGTTGACCTGTTGTCGTA
>NZ_JAPDBZ010000167.1:0-7776 GCF_027705505.1 Aeromonas sp. QDB56 | reverse complement strand
GCGATAAAATCAGATCACAATCGAAGCCATTTTTATATCTATTTCAATTGGTTGCTGCTAAAGATCCTGTACATGAACCGAGTTACACCACCATCTTCATCAAAGACATATTCGCCACCATAGTCGGGCATGATCCGGATCAGCTGGGGCATGTAGTCGTCCATCTCTTCCTCGACTCGTTGAGTGGTTCAGCATCGAATGCCATATTTTCGTCGAGCAATGTAGCATTGGCGGTTACGGCAGTAACCGGAAGAGGTCGGTGGGTCCACCGGTGCTCCGCAAATGCGGCAGCGGCGGACGCAGTTCCCCTGACTTACTCTCTCACCCGACAACGGCGCCCACTCTTGATTGGAGCCGTAGGGGCGATGCTCCAGATCATGGTAGGCCAGCTGTAAGCGGGTTTTAGCTTGTAATACTTGCTCTGCCTGTTGAGCTTGCAGTATTCGATACTGCTGTAATCGAGCCTGCCGTTCATTGTGTTGTTGCTGGCGCTTCTCTTCTTCTTGCTGTCGGCGTTGTTTTACCCGCTCCTGAAAGCGCGGATGGTAAAGCCAGCTCAGCGCTTTGGGCTCGGTTTGAACAATGCTGATCAGCTTGGCGACATATTCGTTGTTGTGACCGCCCTGAAGCTGCTCGGCAATCGCTCTGTAGTTGAGCTGCAGTAGTCCGATTTTTGGCTTTGCTGTGGTGAACTCTTCTAACCAAAGTGGAGGGGCGTTTTGCCCGGCGGCAGGCAGGTAGAGACCAACGCGGTAGTCATCGTTTTGCGGCGTTCTATAGATGAAATGCGGGCTTTGATTACCCTGTGACAAGTCGAGATCGAATGTCAGTGCCACATTTTCTCGTCCGCGAATGATGATCTCCTTTCCCCACAAAAAATCCGGCGTACTGATCGACTGGATCTGTCCTAACGTCTCCAGCAGCATTAAGCGAATGCTGGTTTCAAGAGCAAACTCACACAACTCTGCACTGCTATCGTGATGAGCAAAATGGTGCTCGTTAACGTCTCCCTTCCTTGCCTGCAGCCGCGCATCGCAGCTGGGGCAACGACATGCACACGCCAATCCTCTTGGCACATCCTCAATGCTGACGATCTTTCGATCCGCTTCTCTGATCGCAAATGGAATCTTGTTAAATGCCGCCACCACATCCCCCTCGACGCTATTTATTCGCTGGATAAATCAGCAGATAAGAGCCGCATGAGGCAGTTTTATCATCAAGCTCACATTAAGTCATCATTTTGATTGCGTGACTTGTTCGTTATGATAGGTTAAGTCTCTATTGAACATATCTGACCGTAACCGCATGCAGGTTTTAGACGAGCTTCCCTATGCCCAGCGTGAGCGCTTGGCGTATATCGATTTTTGCCTCAACTACTTTGGCTCTATCACCCGTGCTGCGCTGATAGAGCGCTTCGGTATTGGCCCTGCGGCTGCGACCCGTGACTTCGGGGCCTACAAGGAGTTTTGTGCGGGCAACCTGGTGTTGCGTCCGCAAAACAAGGTCTATGAGCGGACGCCTGCATTCAAACCTTTGTTTGACCATGAGCCTACCGCCGCGCTCTCTTGTCTGGCTTTTGGCTTTGGGAATGGCATCACGCAACCCCAGTTGCCGAATGCGCGTTGCCTGGCTCCGCAGCAACTGATCCAGCCCAAGACCGAAATATTGTCCGCTTTGATGCGGGCCATTCATCTGCAAAAAGCCATCAGCTGCAGCTATGTCTCGCTCTCGTCCGGGCGAACGCAACGAGAGCTGGTGCCCCACAGCTTGGCCAATGATGGTCATCGCTGGCATGTTCGCGCCTTTGATCGGCTCCGGCAGGCGTTCCGTGATTTCTCCTGTTCGCGCTTTGAAACTGTCTCGCTGTTAAACGATGTTCCGCCGGAAAAAGAGACTCGCGAGTTTGATCATCAGTGGAACCGAATTGTCGATTTGGAGCTGATCCCGCATCCTGCGATTGCCTATCCCGAGGCCATAGCGATGGACTATGGCATGGTCGATGGTCAGCGCTGTGTGCAGATCCGCGCTGCGTTGGCGGGCTATCTGCTCAACTACTGGAATGTGGACTGTTCACCGGAGCACAGCTTGCCAGCCGAGCGCCATCCACTGGCCTTGAACAATCAGGCCACCTTGTATGGCGTTGAAAATCTGGTGCTGGCTCCGGGCTATGGAGCGAACTCAGTGCAACCGGCATCTGCCACGGGAGATAAAGCGTGAGTCATTATTCAGCACATCAGCAAGCGTGGCTGGCCCATAGTCTGACGCTAGAGGGTAAGGCGGAAGAGTCGTTGACCAAGACGATGGCCGGAGCCAAGGTTGATATGAACCCGCATCAGATCGAGGCGGCCATGTTCGCGCTGGCATCCCCACTGTCGAACGGTGTAATTCTGGCCGATGAAGTGGGTCTTGGAAAAACCATCGAGGCCAGCCTGGTCTTGGCGCAGAAATGGGCCGAACGCCGTCGTAAGTTACTGTTGATAGCCCCTGCCACTTTACGCAAACAGTGGAGTCAGGAGCTTGAGGAAAAATTCTCGCTGCCTTCAATGATCATGGAGGCAAAGTCCTTCAATGAATCTAAAAAGGCGGGGGTGGCCAATCCGTTTGATCTGGAACGTGCTTCCGGAAAGCCTGCAATTTGCATCTGCTCCTATGAATTTGCAGCCCGCAAGGAGTCAGAACTTCAGCGTATCCCGTGGGATCTGGTCGTCATGGACGAAGCGCACAAGTTGCGCAATGTCTACAAGAGTGATGGAGCCAAGACAGCCAAGGTGCTTGATAACGCCTTAATGGGGATTAAGAAAGTTTTACTTTCGGCCACGCCATTGCAGAACAGTATGCTGGAGCTGTACGGGCTGGTGTCCATCATTGATCCGCACTTCTTTGGCGATTTGCCATCGTTTAAGGCCCGTTATGGCCGTCAACAACTGGATCAGGTTGAACTGGCGTTGCTTCGAGATCGCTTGGGCAAAGTGTGCAATCGCACACTCAGACGCCAGGTACAGGAAGAGGGCGGTATTAGCTTCACTCGTCGTTATTCCATGACCGAGGATTTCCGCCCTTCAACGCAAGAAGAGCAACTGTACCGGCAGGTCTCCGAGTATCTGCAGCGTGAAGATCTGCTAGCCATCAAAAGTGGTGCCAGACATCTGGTGACCTTGGTCATTCGCAAAATTTTGGCTTCATCGTCGTTTGCCATTCAAGGCACCCTGCAGACCATGATTACTCGCCTGGAGCAGAAGCAGCCGCTGCTGGATGCCTTGGCAGATTATGAGAATTTGCCAGACCTTCAGGATGAAGAGGGGGTGAGCGACGAGGAGTTGATTGATCCTCAAGCTCTGCAGGCTGAGATTGATTTATTAAAGGATTTTCAACGCCTGGCCTGCAGTATCGCCAACAATGCTAAAGCGGATGCCTTGGTTCGCGTGCTTGAACGTGCCTTTGAGAAAACAGCCGAGCTAGGTGGCAGCCGCAAAGCAGTAATTTTCACCGAGTCAGTCCGAACCCAAACCTGGCTGGCAGAGATGCTGGCGGCTCAAGGGTATGACGGTCAGATCGTGATGCTAAACGGCAGTAACAGTGATTCAGTATCGAAACAGATTTATCAGGAGTGGTTAGAGCGTCATCGGGGCTCTAGTCGTATTTCTGGTTCTAAAACTGCAGATATGAAAGCGGCTCTGGTTGAGCGGTTCCGCGATGATGCCACCTTGATGATCTGCACTGAGGCGGGAGCCGAAGGTATCAACTTGCAGTTCTGCTCTTTGCTGATCAATTACGATCTGCCCTGGAACCCGCAGCGGGTCGAGCAGCGGATTGGCCGGGTCCATCGTTATGGTCAGAAGAACGATGTTGTCGTGGTCAATTTTATCAACAAGGGCAACCGTGCTGATGAGCGCGTGTTTGAGTTGCTGAGTCAGAAATTTCAACTGTTTGAAGGTGTGTTTGGTGCTTCTGATGAAGTCCTTGGCTCCATTGAGTCAGGGGTCGATATTGAACGCCGGATCCACGATATCTACCAGCGCTGCCGTAGTGATGAGCAAATTGAATCTGAGTTCAATTCATTGCAAGAAGAGCTCAAAGATCAGTTGGAGGCCAAAAATAGTGATACCCGCCGGTCGTTGTTTGAGCATTTCGATGCCGATGTCGTCAGCCGACTAAATACCCGTCGGGACAAGACCAATATCGAATTGACGGCTTACCAGCAGAAGATGCTGTTACTGGCCCGTATGGCCTTACAGGAGCAGGGCGGGTTTAGTGAAGCTGCGGGGGCTTTTGTCTGGCGCGATGGCAAATACAGTCTGAACTGGCAGACGGCAGAGATCGAGGATGGTGAGTTTTTCCGGCCTCATGATGGTCTTGGCGCCGAGTTGATTACACAGGCCAAGGCGGCTCACTTGCCGCCTGCTGCTCTCCAGTTTGTTTACGAACGCTCGCCTGATCAGGGGCAATGGACTGATGTGAAAGCCTTGATAGGCAATCGTGGTTTGCTAAAGGTCATCAAGGTGAGTATCGAATCAACGGCGCAGCGTCGGGAACAGTTGCTATTGCTGGCGACCAACCAGCATGGCGAGCCATTGCATAGCGAGATCGTCGAGCGACTATTGCAACTGCCGTTAGCCCAGGTGCCAGTCATCATCCCTGAGCCTGACTTCTCTTCACTGTCAGAGTGGCAGCAGGCACAGTTGTGGGATTTTCAGCGTGAGGTTGAGCGCGATAACGAAACCTACTATGGCGAAGAGGTCGAGAAGTTGGAGCGTTGGTCTGAAGACAAACGCATTGCACTGGATCTGCGTATCAAACAGCTGGATCAGGAAATCAAGGAAGCACGTAAAGCATCACGGCAGCTGACCTCCTTGCAGGAGAAGATGGAAGCCAAGAAGGCACTCAAACAGCTAGAGAGAGAACGCGATAACGCCATGCTGCACTACTACGAAGAGAAGAAGAAGATTGAACAGGAAGAGGATCGCCTGTTGGAAGAAGTTGAAGCTCGTCTGGCCACAGAAACCCGTGTGACGGAGCTGTTTGCGGTAACATGGCAGGTCGTGGCGAATGAACGTGAGGCGGCAGCATGAAGAACATTACCAGCAGTGCTCAGTTGAGCCATATCGTGATTGATGGCTATAAGTCGATTGCCAAGTGTGATCTGCAGATGGGCTCTTTGAATGTGCTAATCGGTGCCAATGGTGCCGGTAAGTCGAACTTCATCAGTTTTTTCAAATTCATCGCTGCGCTGCTCGATAAAAGATTGCAATTGTTGGTTGGCAAAACGGGGGGGCCAGATCTCCTGTTGCATTACGGCCGCAAACAAACGGATGAGATCAATGGCAATATATGGCTTGGTCAGCATGAATACTATTTCTCGTTAGAGGCAACGAATGACAATAGGATGATATTTAGGCAGGAAGGATTAAAAGGGAATGATGAACAATCGGATCTGGCTTTGTCTGATGAAAGAACTATTCCTGTCACGATAAGAAAGGGCAGTTATAGCTCTGGTCATTTTGAATCCATGGCTCAAGATCTGGCACCTGAAATGCAAAAGATTATGCGCTGCTGGCGTGTTTACCATTTCCATGACACCAGCGAGAGTGCCAAGGTCAAGCAGATCCACCGTATCAACGATAACGACTACCTGCGGGAAGATGGCGCAAATCTGGCGGCTTTCTTGTTCCGGTTACAAAAAAATCATCCCGGCCACTACAAGCGGATTGTGCGCACCATTCGCATGGTGGCACCCTATTTCGGTGATTTTTACCTACGCGCCACACCAGACAACCAAGACAGCATTCAGCTCGAATGGACCGAGAAGGATCACGATATTCCCTTCAAGGCCAGTGAGCTGTCGGATGGCACTCTGCGCTTTATCCTGCTGGCGACTGTGCTGCTGCAGCCGGAAGAGTTTATGCCCAGCGCCATCATCGTCGATGAGCCAGAGCTGGGCTTGCACCCCTATGCCATCAATGTGCTGGCCGAGCTGATTAAAAGCGCCAGTATCGAACATCAGCTGATCATCTCGACCCAGTCGGTCGAGCTGGTGAATCAGTTTGATGTCGAGGATCTGATCGTCGTGGATAAGCAGAACGGTGCCTCTACCTTCAAACGTCTGGAAGAGGATCAACTGAGCGAATGGCTACAGGATTACAGCCTGGGTGATTTGTGGAAGAAGAACCTGCTGGGCGGGAGACCACAATCATGAGTCGAGTTCTGGTCTTTGTTGAAGGGCAAACCGAAGAGACTTTCGTGCGTGATCTGCTGGTTCCCTATTTTTCGCGTCTGGGCATTTATCTGACGCCCATTCTGGCGCAGACCAGTCCAGGGCATAAGGGCGGGATAGTCAGCTATGGCAAGGTGAAGCACCAACTGACGCGCTTGTGTCGGCAGGACCAAGGGGCGTATGTCACCACCATGATGGACTACTATGGCCTGCCCAATGATTTTCCGGGGCTGGATGGCCGAGTAGCGGATGCCCATGAGCAGGTGGTGCGACTAGAGCTGGCATTGCAGCAGGATATCGATGCGCCCAATTTTATCCCTAACCTGATGTTGCACGAGTTCGAGGCGCTACTGTTCAGTGCGCCAGAAAAGTTTGCTGAATGGCTGGATGATCAGGCACTGCTTGCACCGATGGCCGCGATCCGTGGCGCGTTTGCAACGCCAGAACATATCAATAACAGCCCGCAAACTGCGCCGTCAAAACGAATCTTGGCGTTAGTGCCACACTATAAAAAGACCGTGGATGGTCCTTTAATTGCTGAAGATATTGGGCTGGATGCCATTCGCGCCCAGTGCCCCCATTTTAATAACTGGATTGAGCGCCTGCTGGCGCTGCCTCGCTGATGATGGCTGGAATAAACATGACAACAACTAAGCAAAAATTGGAACTCACCTGGATTGGCAAGGATAAACGCCCGCGTCTTGAGCCGCGTATTTTTCTTGAAGATAAAAGCCTCTCTTATCAGTCTGCAAAGGTGATTACTAACGAGGAAGGCGAAGCAAATACGGCTTTCAACGATAATCTGTTAATCCATGGCGATAACTTGCTGGCGCTTAAGGCGTTGGAACATCAATACGCAGGCAAGGTGAAATGTGTATATATTGACCCGCCGTATAATACGGGGAACGCATTTGAACATTATGAGGATGGGTTAGAGCATTCTAAATGGCTGACTTTAATGAGAGACCGTATTGATGCGATTTATAAGCTTTTGGCTTTTGATGGTTTCATGGCTTGCCACATAGATGATGCTGAAGGACACTATTTGAAAGTTATGCTGGATGAGGTCTTTGGACGAGAAAACTACCTCACAACTTTGTATGTACAAGTAAGATATGCAAATAAAACACTAAAGCAAGATATGGATTTTCATAAGCAAATCGAGCAAGTGCACGTATATAGAAAAGGATGGGGTGCGAAGCCGAATTTGAATAAAAAAACCTCAAGTTATGAGAAGTTTAATTATTATATAAAGGAGCTGGCAGGAGGAAAAGAGATTTCGTTGGGGAATAAGCGGGTAATGGTGTTTCAGAAAGGTGAATATTTAATAGAGAAAGGAGTGGGATCTGATGATGGATTAAAAGAGGTATGGGCATCAGGCACTATTCTTGATGGTAATTCATCAGGTCGCTTTTTTAGAGATTTCTTGGCCGGTCGATCAAATATCGACGGGTTGGGTGTTTTATATCGAGTAGATGGGATTGGTGAGGCCTTGTTGCACAAATCGGGGAACTATCTAGCCAAGTGGTGATCTGATCTCCCGGATCAATCACCGAGCACAGTCG
>NZ_JAPDBZ010000166.1:0-8041 GCF_027705505.1 Aeromonas sp. QDB56 | reverse complement strand
CCAGGGCGGTGAAGATATCAAAGACCCGTTTTCCGGTAAATCGCAATGCGGCTCCGCTTAAGTGAACAGCATTGCGGGTACACCGGCCCCGACGTGGCAAGCTCCAGGGGGCGATGTCAGCCCGGCGTGTTGCTGTGTTCCTCTGCTTGCAGATGTGTTCACAGGCGGTGGGGAAAGGCGGGTGGCACAGACGTGGCATGGCGCGTGATGGCGAGCAAGATCCGCCCCATGACCGCCCGGGCGAGCATGGGGCGCCTCCTTTTATCTTTCCGTCTGCTCCTTCAATCACTCCACCAGCGTCTGCTCGATGCGGGCCCCAGGCATCATCTGCGTGAGACCGGCAATCAGCCTGTCGCCGGCCTCCCACAAGGCTGTGCGCGGCATCGGCGGCAGACACTCCAGAATGAACCACATCCGGGGGGAAGAGAGGCTCAGGCGAGTGCGGATCCCCTGGCGCCAGTTCCAGCGGCGACAGGTGACGCCGAGATCGTCCCGCCACACCACCTCTCCTGGAGCCGGTGCCTCCTGGGTTGGCAGCCCTTCTTTGAGGGTGTCAAAGCATTCTCTGCCATCGGCAATCACCAGGCGCGGCGCTCCCACATAGGCCGCCAGATCCTCCCCGCCCACGGGAATGGCATACTCGATGCTGATGGCGTTGTAGAGATCGACCACGGGATCGATGGCGGGCAAGACGCCATCGCGCAGCACCCGCTTGCGCAGTGCCAGGGCCGAGCAGGGCGTGCGGGCAGGCTTGGCGCCAAACCCCTTGAACACCTGATCCCAGGCGGCCAGATGTTCAAGGGCCCAGGGGGCCTCGTCGGTGCCAAGGGCCGCACATGCCCGGGCCAGGGCCCGCTCCCCCACCAGAGTGTCAATCACGGGGGCGGCTTCCACTACGATGCTGAGGGCACAAAAGCCCGGCGCCAACCTGGCTATCTCGGGGTCTATACGGGGGATCATCGGGAACATTCAGCACTCCTGGTCAAGGTTCATCAAGACGGGGGGGGAACGGGCACGGGCGCTCCCCTCTTTTCCTTCCCCCGCCAACGGTTGACGCCATGATGAAGGGCACAGGGTCATAATAAAATTTACTTTATCTTAATTATGTTAAGTAAAACTGATGACCCAACCCTCTTTCCCATGAAAAATCGCCGCCCCGCAGCGCACCGCCCGGTCCCACTACCACACCCCGCCCATCCAATGCAGGCCTGGGCAAGCCCACACCATTGCCCTGGCCGCTTTCCCCGTCACTCATGCTATTATCTGCGTCCAAACATGAGCCCATAAAATCAGGACATTGTGATGACCGACCACACTTTTATTCCCGGCAAGGACGCAGCGCTGGAAGACTCCATCGAACGCTTCCAGACCAAGCTGCAAGCCCTGGGGTTTGATATCGAAGAGGCCTCCTGGCTCAACCCCGTGCCCAACGTCTGGTCCGTGCACATCCGGGACAAGGAATGCGCCCTCTGCTTCACCAACGGCAAGGGTGCCAGCAAGAAGGCGGCGCTCGCCTCCGCCCTTGGCGAGTATTTCGAGCGTCTCTCCACCAACTACTTCTTCGCCGATTTCTACCTGGGCGAGCAGGTCGCCAATGGCGACTTCGTCCACTACCCGAACGAGAAGTGGTTCCCCATCGAGGGGGATCAGCTGCCCGCCGGTCTGCTCGACAGCTTCACCCGCAAGTTCTACAACCCGGACGGTGAAGTGACCGCCGACATGCTGGTGGACCTGCAATCCGGCAACGAGGAGCGCGGCATCGTCGCCCTGCCCTTCGAGCGCCAGTCCGACCACCAGACCGTCTACATCCCGATGAACATCGTCGGCAACCTTTATGTTTCCAACGGCATGAGCGCCGGCAACACCCGCACCGAGGCCCGCACCCAGGGGCTGTCGGAGGTGTTCGAGCGCCACGTGAAGAACAAGATCATCGCCGAGGCCATCAGCCTGCCCCAGATCCCGGGCGAGGTCATCGCCCGTTACCCCGGCATCAAGGCGTCCATCGATGCACTGGAGGCCGAAGGCTTCCCCATCTACAGCTTCGATGCCTCCCTCGGCGGCCGTTATCCGGTCATCTGCGTGGTGCTGCTCAACCCGAGCAACGGCACCTGCTTTGCCTCCTTCGGCGCCCACCCGCGCTTCGAGGTCGCCTTCGAGCGCACCGTCACCGAACTGCTGCAAGGGCGCAGTCTCAAGGATCTGGACGTCTTCGTGCCGCCGTCGTTTGACAACGAGCAGGTGGCGGATCACCACAATCTGGAGACCCACTTCATCGACTCCTCCGGCCTCATCAGCTGGGATCTGTTCAAGGAAGAGTCCGACTTCGAGTTTGCCGACTGGGACTTCCGTGGCACCTCGCAAGAGGAGTTCGACCACCTGATCGGCATCTTCCACGAGCTGGAGCAGCCGGTCTACATCGCCGACTACGAGCACCTGGGTGTCTACGCCTGCCGTATCCTGGTGCCCGGCATGTCCGACATCTATCCGGTGGAAGATCTGCTGCTGGCCAACAACACCATGGGGGCCCACCTGCGGGAAACCATCCTGGCGCTGCCGGCGCTCGAGTGGGACGCAGAGCAGTACATGGCCCTGTTCGACCAGCTGGATGAAGAGGGTCACGACGAGCGGACCCGGGTGCGCGAGCTGCTCGGCATCGCCGCCGCCAAGGGCACTGCCCTGCACACCCTGCGCGTCGGTGAGCTCAAAGCCATGCTGGCGCTGGCCGCAGGCGACCTGGAGAGCGCCCTCGACCTCATCGACTGGACCATGGAGTTCAACCAGTCGGTGTTCCCGGCGGATCGCGCCGCTTACTACCGCGCCCTGCGCGCCTGCGTCGAGCTTTTCCTCGACGAGGAACGCGACCCCGAGCAGTACCGTCCGGTGTTCGCCCGCATGTTCGGGGAAGAGACCCTGGCACAGGCGTGGGCCAACGCCCGCGGCGAGGCGCGCTTCCACGGGTTGGAAGCCGCCGATCTCTCCCTCTCCCAGTTCCCGCTGCACCAGAAACTGCTGGCCGCTTACGAGAAATTGCAAAAAGCCAAACGAATCCACACCTGGAACTGATATGCTGATATGACGAAGGGGCCCTGAGGGCCCCTTCTGTTTTATGGTCTACGCTTTGGCTGGCCGTGCCACAAAGATGAAATAAAAGACAAAAAATACCTCTTAGGGGGTTGTTAATTTGGCACTCATGGTGCAGTGCGGCCGCAAAGGTGCCTGGCCGGTACTTTTTTAAGGGTGTCCTTTATAAGTTCTTAAAAATCATAAAATTAATAACAGACTCATTTCTGTTTCACCTGAAACCTGATGTAAAGAAACGCTTCCGGATGGTGAAAAATCCTGTAGTAAAATTACATTCACAATCTGTAATTCTTGATCGGAGTCAATTTTGGGGATCAGCCCCTTTGTTATGATTTCCACAGGCAAAATATGCAGGTACTGAGAATTGAAAGCAGAATCTCCCTTTGATTGTCTGAAGCCCGAAGCCATCGCCGCCCTGGCCGAAGACATTACCTATGCCAAGGCCACCAAGCCCGCATACAAGGTCATTCCCCTGGCCATCACCGCTGGCGCCTTCATCTCCATCGCCTTCGTCTTCTATATCACCGTCACCACGGGCTCAAGCGGCATGGCCTGGGGCATGTCCAAGCTGGTGGGCGGCATCTGCTTCTCCCTCGGTCTCATCCTCTGCGTGCTGCTCGGCGCCGAACTGTTCACCTCCACTACCCTCACCCTGGTAGCCAAGGCGGCGAATCGCATCAGCTGGGCCCAGCTGCTCAAGAACTGGGGACTGGTCTACTTCGGCAACCTCATCGGCGGTCTCATCATCGTCGGCCTCATCATCATGTCGGCACAATACACGGCAGCGGATGGTCAGTGGGGGCTGAACGCCATGAAAGTGGCCCAGCACAAGATCCATCACACCTTCTTCGAGGCCGTGGCCCTTGGCATCCTCTGCAACCTCATGGTGTGTCTCGCCGTGTGGATGGCCTTCGGCGCCCGCAGCGCCACCGACAAGGTGATGGTGATGCTGCTTCCCGTCGCCATGTTCGTGGCCTCCGGTTTTGAGCACAGCATCGCAAACATGTTTATGATCCCGGTCGGTATCGCCATCCACAGCGTCGCGAGCCCGGAATTCTGGCAGGCCATCGGCCAAGATCCGGCAACCTTTGCCGACCTGACCGTGTCCAACTTCGTCCTGCACAACCTCATCCCTGTCACCATAGGTAATATCATTGGTGGTGGCGTCATGGTTGGGCTGACTTACTGGTTTATCTTCCGTCGCCATCATTAAGGATGGCGGCAGACACATAAATACCTTGAGAGGTAATGAAAATGGCAGAACTTAACGAACAGTTCCAAAAAGCATGGGAAGGCTTCGCAGCCGGTGAATGGCAGACCTCTGTCAACACCCGTGACTTCATCCAGAAGAACTACACCCCGTATGAAGGTGACGAGTCCTTCCTGGCTGGCGCGACCGAAGCTACCACCAAGCTGTGGGACAAGGTCATGGAAGGCATCAAGATCGAGAACCGCACCCACGCGCCGGTCGATTTTGATACCGACCTGCCCTCCACCATTACCGCTCACGATGCCGGCTATATCGACCAGAGCCTGGAGCAAATCGTTGGTCTGCAGACCGACAAACCGCTCAAGCGCGCCATCATCGCCAACGGCGGTATCAAGATGGTCAAGACCTCTTGCGAAGTGTACGGTCGCCAGCTTGACCCCATGGTCGAGAAGATCTTCACCGAGTACCGCAAGACTCACAACCAGGGCGTGTTCGACGTCTACACCAAAGACATCCTGAACTGCCGCAAGTCCGGCGTCATCACCGGTCTGCCGGATGCCTACGGCCGTGGCCGTATCATCGGTGACTACCGTCGTGTTGCCCTGTACGGTATCGACTTCCTGATGGCCGACAAACTGGCCCAGTTCAAGTCCCTGCAGGCCGATCTGGAAAACGGTGTCAACCTGGAAGCCACCATCCGTCTGCGCGAAGAGATCTCCGAGCAGCACCGTGCCCTGGCCCAGATGAAGGTGATGGCTGCCAAATATGGCTGCGACATTTCCGTACCGGCCAAGACCGCCAAAGAAGCCGTCCAGTGGACCTACTTCGCCTACCTGGCGGCGGTCAAGTCCCAGAACGGCGCGGCCATGTCCTTCGGTCGTACCTCCAGCTTCCTGGACATCTACATCGAGCGTGACCTGCAAAAGGGTCTGATCACCGAGCAAGAAGCCCAGGAGCTGATGGACCACATGGTCATGAAGCTGCGTATGGTTCGCTTCCTGCGTACCCCGGAATACGATTCACTGTTCTCCGGCGACCCGATGTGGGCCACCGAGACCCTGGCCGGTATGGGCGTTGACGGCCGTACCCTGGTCACCAAGAACAGCTTCCGTATGCTGAATACCCTGTACACCATGGGCCCGTCCCCTGAGCCGAACCTGACCATCCTGTGGTCCGAGAAGCTGCCGGTCGGATTCAAGAAGTACTGTGCCAAGGTATCCATCGAGACCTCTTCCGTTCAGTACGAGAACGACGACCTGATGCGTCCGGACTTCAACAACGATGACTACGCCATCGCTTGCTGTGTGTCCCCGATGATCGTCGGCAAACAGATGCAGTTCTTCGGCGCGCGTGCCAACCTGGCCAAGACCATGCTGTATGCAATCAACGGCGGTATGGACGAGAAGCTCAAGATCCAGGTCGGTCCCAAGACCGAAATGGTCACCTCCGAGTACCTCGACTACAACGACGTGATGGATAGACTGGATCACTTCATGGACTGGCTGGCCAAGCAGTATGTCGCCGCCCTGAACATCATCCACTACATGCACGACAAGTACAGCTACGAAGCCTCCCTGATGGCGCTGCACGACCGTGACGTCTATCGCACCATGGCCTGTGGTATCGCCGGTCTGTCAGTCGCCGCTGACTCCCTATCTGCCATCAAGTACGCCAAGGTCAAGCCGGTACGTGATGCCGATGGCGTCTCCATCGACTTCGAAATCGAAGGCGAGTACCCGCAGTTCGGCAACAACGACGCTCGCGTCGATGACATCGCCTGCGACCTGGTCGAGCGCTTCATGAAGAAGATTCAGAAGCTCAACACCTACCGCGGTGCCGTGGCGACCCAGTCCGTGCTGACCATCACCTCCAACGTGGTGTACGGCAAGAAGACCGGTAACACCCCGGATGGTCGTCGCGCCGGTGCGCCGTTCGGCCCGGGTGCCAACCCGATGCACGGTCGTGATCAGAAGGGTGCCGTTGCTTCCCTGACTTCCGTCGCCAAGCTGCCGTTCGCCTACGCCAAAGATGGTATCTCCTATACCTTCTCCATCGTGCCAAACGCGCTGGGCAAAGACATGGAAGCCCAGAAAGCCAACCTGGCCGGCCTGATGGATGGTTACTTCCACCATGAAGCCAACCTGGAAGGTGGTCAGCACCTGAACGTCAACGTGATGAACCGTGAAATGCTGCTGGACGCCATGGAAAACCCGGAGAAATATCCGCAGTTGACCATCCGCGTATCCGGTTATGCCGTTCGCTTCAACTCCTTGACCAAGGAGCAACAGCAAGACGTCATCACCCGTACCTTCACCGCTTCTCTGTAATAGAGTCTCGGAGAACAAAAACCGGCGCCCAGGCGCCGGTTTTTTTATGGCTGTTTGGCAGTGTGCAAGCCGCTTCCCACCTCCCAGGCCCGCTGGCTCGTGGGCTCTGAGCCGCCCCCTCCGCCAGACATTGGCCCCCATCACGCCTCTCCACTGCCCTCCCGCACTTGATGCACGGATGCGCTCATCGGCACTCAGGTACTCAGGTACTCAGGTACTCAGGTACTCAGGTACTCAGGTACTCAGGTACTCAGGTACTCAGGTACTCAGGTACTCAGGTACTCAGGTACTCAGGTACTCAGGTACTCAGGTACTCAGGTACTCAGGTACTCAGGTACTCAGGTACTCAGAAAAGCAGAGCAGAACCATGCTCGACCACCACGAGTTTTGCATAGCAACCTCGATCTATTCCCTCTCCCCTTGGGAGAGGGTCAGGGTGAGGGGAAACCACTCTACATCGCTAGCAAGCGCCAGAAAGCAACAAGGGCTGCAGAGTGTGAACTCTGCAGCCCTTGTTGTCATGGATGCGGTTTAACGGGTGCTGGCTGCGTCAGAGGCGACCTCTCACGACTTCACGATGCTTTCATCTCACCATGAAGTTTCAAACTGCCTTTATCGCAAAAAACTGATCACTTATATGCCAAAAACTACAAGGGCAGCGGAGTCTCACTCCCCTGCCCCTATAGTAAGCAATAAACGGTGGTTTAAGGCTTAGCTCGCCCAGGTAATGATATGGTCGGCCCAGTCGCCGGCATGTACCTCATGGATCACCTTGCCGCGCACCGACTGACCGGCCTGGTGCATGGCGCTGCGGCTGCCGGTGATAAGGGGATGCCACTCTGGCAGGCTCTGCCCCTCCGCCAGCAGGCGGTAGGCACAGGTAGAGGGCAGCCAGTTGAACTCGGCAATCTTGTCGTGGGTGATCTGCAGGCAGTCCGGCTCTTTCTTAAAGCGGTTGCCATAGTCGGAGCACTGGCAGGTCTTGGTATTGAGCAGGTTGCAGGCCACGTTGGTGAACACCAGCTCCTCGGTGTCCTCGTCGATCAGCTTGTTCAGGCAGCACTTGCCGCAGCCGTCGCACAGGGACTCCCACTCGGCTGTGGTCATCTGTTGCAGGCTTTTTATCTGCCAGAAGGGGGCGGTCTGCACTTCGTTTAACTGCGGCACTTTTTGCTGCATGGCAATGGGCTCACTCAATACGCTGACAAGCGCGTGGTTATACGCCCTATGGCCCGATTTTTCAAGGTTGGCGGCAGTTTCACCTATTAGCTTCAGACAGACACTCCGGAGCAAATCTGCGATACCACAGTCATCCACATCGTTTTTCTCAGGCAAACTGTTTTTACCCTCAGAGATCCCCTCATTTTTAGAGACTCAAATAATTCCAAGTGTGCGGGTATATAAGCGGTGTTGCTTCAGGTAG
>NZ_JAPDBZ010000165.1:0-8158 GCF_027705505.1 Aeromonas sp. QDB56 | reverse complement strand
ATGGATTTAGGGACTCAGAATACTTTTTTCTGAAAATCAAGGCGGCCTTCCCCGGAAAGCCGCGATGAACCTTTTTTCATGGCCGCGACACCCGGTTCACACTTTTCCATTCTTGAAAACGTAACCATTTGAACTGACGTCACAAATCGGTATTTTATCGGTCCAAGCCTGCCCCAGCGCGCCCTAGAATGAGTGCCTCAACGGATCCTGCTCCTCACACTCTGCTCAAGGAATGGCTTATGCGTCTCTCTTCGCGCCCCGCTCTTCGCCCATCACCCCTGTGGCTGGCCGTGCTCGCCACACCGCTGTTCATCGGTCAGGCGATGGCCGCCCCCGAGGTCTATCTCCATGTGGATGGCAAACCGGTAGCCGAGGCGCTGACGCTGGACAAGGGCACCGTCACCCTGACCCACAGACTGGACAAGGGGAGCCACCAGATCCGCATCAGCGATGCGGGCAACAGCTGCGGCACCAGCTTCGGGCCAACCGAGGCCAAGCCCCTTCCCTTCGGCACCGCCCAGCCCATGGACAAGTGCAGCAAGGGGACAGACTTCAATCTGAGGGTGATGCTGGCGGGGGACTACGAGTTCACCTTCAACCCCGATACCCCCAGCCTCAAGGTGTTGCGGGCAACCAAAAAGAGCGAGTTCAAACGCCAGCCCCCGGAAGAGCCCTGCATCAGCTGGGATGGCGGCCCGGTCACGACATCACTCAAGGGCGTCTGGCCCGACGGCACACGGTTGCGGGATGCCTACTCGGGACAGGAAGCCGTGGTCAAGGGCGGCAAGATCACCCTGACACCGAGCAAGGAGAGTGGCGGCCTGCTGCTGCTCGAGCCGGTCAAGGCCGCAAAGCCTGCTCCCTTCAGCTGGGATCAGGCGAGCGTCTATTTTCTGCTGACCGACCGCTTCCACAACGGCGATCCTGCCAATGATCACAGCTTCGGTCGTCAGAAGGATGGTCAGGACGAAGTGGCCACCTGGCATGGCGGTGACTTCAAGGGGCTGACCGAGAAGCTCGACTACATCAAGCAACTCGGCATCAACGCCATCTGGATCACCCCCATGGTGGAACAGGTCCACGGCTTCATCGGCGGTGGCGAACAGGGGAACTTCCCCTTCTACGCCTACCACGGCTACTGGGCGCTCGACTTCACCAAGATAGATCCCAACTACGGCGACGAAGAGAGCCTGAAAACCCTGGTGGACGAGGCCCACAAGCGCGGCATGCGGATCATCCTCGACGTGGTGATGAACCACGCAGGCTACGCCACCCTCGCCGACTTGCAGGATCTGGGGCTCACCGATCTCACCCAGAACACCGGCAAGCTGCCGAGTCGCTGGAACGAATGGCGCCCAAGCGGCGGCCTCAACTGGCATGGCTACAACCAGTTCATCGACTACCAGTCATCCCACTGGGACAAGTGGTGGGGCCCTGACTGGGTGCGCGCAGGCCTGCCCGGCTACCCGCAACCCGGCACCGACGACGTCACCGGCTCGGTGGCGGGACTGCCGGACTTCCTGACCGAATCCACCAGATCGGTGGGGCTGCCACCGCTGCTCGCTGCCAAAAAAGACACCAGGGCCAAGGCCCTGCCCAACGCCACCGTGAGCGATTACCTCATTGCCTGGCACACCGACTGGGTGCGCCGCTTCGGCATCGACGGCTTCCGTGCCGACACCGTCAAGCACCTGGAGCCCGCGGTCTGGGCCAGGCTCAAGCAGGCGGGCACCGACGCGCTCAAGGAGTGGAAGGCCGCCAACCCGGGCAAGGCCCTCGATGACCTTCCCTTCTACATGGTGGGCGAGGTGTGGGATCACGGGGTCGCCAAGGACTTCTGGTACCAGCACGGCTTCGATTCCCTGATCAACTTCGACTACCAGCGTGAATTCGCCCTGCCCCAGGCCCAGTGCATGGCAGGGGCAGAGCCCACCTATGCGAGCTATGCCAGCCGCATCAACCAGGATCCCGAGTTCAACGTGCTGAGCTACATCAGCTCCCACGACACCAAGCTCTTCTTCGGCGACTACCAGGACGTGGCGCTGCAACGGCGGGTGGCCAACAGCTTCATGCTGCTGCCGGGCGGCATCCAGATCTACTATGGCGACGAGTCCGGTCGGGGGCTGGCCAAGGATGGCGGCGTGTTCGATCAGAGCGTGCGCTCGGACATGAACTGGCAGGAGCTGGCGAGTGGCGAGAAGGCGGAGCTGGTCAAGCACTGGCAACGGCTCGGCCAATTCCGTGCCGCCCACCCTGCCATCGCGGCGGGCAGCCACAAGAAGATTTCCGATGCCCCCTACGGCTTCGTGCGGGAGAAAGGAGAAGACAAAGTGGTCGTGGTCTTCGCGGGTCGGCAGAAATAGCGACCTGGCCTGAATAAAAAGGGGGAGCCGATGGCTCCCCTTTTTTGTCTTGCCGACGCCCGCATCAATCAGGCTGGCGGGCCGCCTTTGGCCACTGCAACCTCGCCCTGAGCAGGGTTTCCTGCCACAGGGGCCAGGCCAGCAAGGCCTGCTGATAGGCGCCAGCCTGACCGGGCAGCGAAATGCCATAGCTTGCCAGTCGATAGGCCATCACCGCATAGAAGGCATCCAGAATGCTCGCCTCGTCGAAATAGAAGGGCCCCCGCGCCTGGGACCAGAGGGTCTGCAACCGGGCCAGCTCGTCGATGACCTCCACCGGCGGTTCACTCTGGGTGGGCGCCCCCAGGAAGAAGGGCAGCAGGGTGCGGATCTGGCGAAAACCGGCGTGCAGCTCGGCGCACAGGCTGCGGGCCAGGGCCCGTTCGGCCTTGTCCACCGGATAAAGGTGGCGCTCCGGGCAGCACTCGTGGAGATATTCGGCGATGGCCAGCGAGTCGTGAATACGCAGCTCACCGTCGTCGAGCCAGGGCACCAGGCCGGCGGGGGCCGTGCGCTTGAGCCGTTGCAGCTCCTTGGCATCTTCCAGATCGAAGACCTGCTCCTGCCACTTGAGCCCGCTCATGGCCAGCACCAGCGCCGTTCTCATTGCCCAGGTGGAGCCCGTGCCCACCGTCAAAACCAGGGATCCCATCGATTGCCTCCTGCATGGGTTGTTTACTGGCCATCCCGCCGGCCCCGTGGCACGACATCCGATGACCACCTCACATTTGCGTACTGGCGGGTTTGACCCACTTGGGTAGCAGTGCTAGTTTGATTTTTCAAAACAATCAGTTAGCAACAATGTGAGCTATGGACAGCCAATTTACCATCGTCATCGCAGATGACCACCCCCTGTTTCGGGGCGCCCTCTATCAAGCGGTGCACATGGCCATCGACGACGCCAGATTGCTGGAGGCTGACTCCATCGACAGCCTGAGCCACCTGCTCGATGAACATCCCGACGTCGACCTGCTGCTGCTGGATCTCAAGATGCCGGGGGCCAACGGCTTCGAAGGGCTGGCCTATCTGCGCGGACATCACCCGGATCTCCCCATCGTCGTGGTCTCGGCCTCCGAGGATCCCGCCATCATCCAGCAGGTGCTGCGCCTGGGCGCGCTCGGCTTCATTCCCAAATCCGTTCCCATGAAAGAGCTGGTCAGCGCCCTCAATACGGTGATCGGGGGGGACAACTGGGTGCCCGAGGGGATCTCCCTCCATCCCGAGCCCGGCGAAGGGCCCGATTTCGCCACCAAGCTGGCCAGCCTCACCCCCCAGCAATACAAGGTGCTCATCATGTTGCGGGATGGCAGCCTCAACAAACAGATCGCCTGGGAGCTCAACGTTTCCGAGGCGACCATCAAGGCCCATATCACCGCGATTTTCCGCAAACTCGGGGTCAAGAACCGCACCCAGGCGGTCATCGCCCTCCAGCAGATGGATATCAAGGACAGTTGAGCCCCTTGTCACCATCAGAGCCCATATCACTCCGCCTTCCGCAAACTTGGGGTCAAAAACCGCACCCAGGAGGTCATCGCCCTCCAGCAGATGGATATCAAGGACAGTTGAGCCCCTTGCCACCATCAGAGCCCATATCACTCCGCCTTCCGCAAACTCGGGGTCAAGCACCGCACCCAGGCAGTCATCGCCCTGCAGCAAATGGGCATCAAGGACGACTGAGCTCGTCCCCGGCTGGCTCGTATCGAGCCAGCCACAACCGCCCCCCAAAAGACTCTCTGGCCCCCCCGTGGCAGCCGGAAACGGCCTCCCTGCACCATTTGCGGCTCGACAATTAGCACGGTCGTACTTTATGCTGCCAGCCCAGAGAGAGGAGAGCCGGATGAGCAAGGGACGTCTGACCCGCGACACCATTTTGCAGACTGCATTCGAGCAGGCGAGCCAGCAGGGGCTGGAGAGCCTCACCATAGGCTCCCTCGCAACGGCCTGCGAGATGTCAAAAAGCGGTCTGTTCGCCCACTTCCAGTCCCGTGACAACCTACAGATCGCCGTACTCACCCATTCCGCCAAGGTATTTCGTGAGCGGGTGATCCAGCCGGTGCGCCAACAGGGACACGCCACCCAGCAGGAGAAACTACTCGCCCTGTTGCAGGCCTGGCTGGCCTGGAACCAGAGTTTTGCCGGCCGCTGCATGTTCCTCGATGCCTGGACCTCCGCCCAGGAGGGTGAGGTCCAGCAGGCGGCACGCGAGCTGGTCCGTTTCTGGCTCGACTACCTTACACGCCAGGTAGTGCAGGGGCAGGCCAGAGGGGAGTGGCGCAGCGATCTCGACCCTTGGCGCGCCGTCTATCGCCTCTACGGCCTCTATCTCGGGGATCAGGTGTTCCATGCCCTGGGGCTCAGCGAGGATCCGGCCCGCCACTTCTGGCCCGAGGTGGAACAATTGCTGACCAGCTGGCGCTGACCCGACGGGCTCTTCCTTTTAAAAACTCGCAAAAAAGCACGACCGTTCGCACACAAAAGACACAGGATAACCATGAGCAGCAAGATCTACTTCAACACACGCCGCTTCAGCCCGAGCAAGTTGCTGCTGGGCCTCGGCACCCGCCTGCATCACGTGCTCGCGCCCACCCACGCCAAGCGCACCGCCAGCAAGCTGCTGCTCACCCCGCAGCGGGCGACCCGGGACGTCGCAGCCCCGGCCGGCCTGGTCGAGCAGGCCATCCACACCAGTGAAGGGACCCTGATGAGCTACCGGCTCGGCCAGGGGCCGGTCTGGCTGCTGATGCACGGCTGGTCAGGCAGTGCCAGCCAGTTCTATCCGCTGATGAGCCACATCGCCGCCCAGGGCTATACGGCCCTCGCCTACGATCACCCCGCCCACGGCCGGAGTGAAGGGAACAGGGGCCACCTGCCCCGCTTCGTGCGCGCTTTCGACGAGATCCTCGAGCGGGTCGGCCCCGTCCAGGGCGTCGTCACCCACAGCATGGGGGGCGCCGTCACCCTCAGCAGCCGTCACCCTGCCATGGATGCGCTGCCGCTGCTGCTCATCTCCCCGGTGCTCGACTACGTGCCCCAGCTCTACGGCATGGTGGCGCGCTCCGGCTACTCCATCCGGCTGTTCGATGCGGTGGTCAAGGAGATAGAACACGAATACCAGCACCCGCTCAGCACGGTTGACCCCCTTGGCCGGCTAGCCCGGCGCAGCGGCGCCGCCCTCATCGTTCACGATGAGGAAGACCGCTTCGCCCCCCACCGGGACTCCCTGCGTGCGGCCCAGGATTGCCGCACCCGGCTGGTGAGCACCCGGGGGCTCGGCCATGGCCGTATTCTGGCAAGCCCTCCAGCCTTCGCCGCCTTCGATCAACTGAGCCAGACGCCTTTGGCAAACTGAAAATGAAACGGGCCGCAAAAATTGAGCGTGCGGCCCATTTTTATCCGGTATACAACGTCTTATAGTTGAATTGCGCGGTGGCAACCCGCCCTGGCGATCACGATAAGGCGCACCCTCATGGCCAGACCCAATACTGCTCTTCTGCTGACTGGTGGTGGTGCCCGCGCCGCCTATCAGGTCGGCGCACTCAAGGCGGTGGCCGAACTCTACCCCCGCAACATCGGCATCCCCTTCCCCATTTTGTGCGGCACCTCGGCGGGGGCTCTCAACATCACGGCGCTGGCGTGCTACGCCTCCTGTTTCCATCTGGGGGTGCGCAAGCTGGAGTGGGTCTGGCGACGTTTCGAGACCCACCACATCTTCGACTTCCACCCCTGCCAACTGCTGTGGCGCACCCTCTATCAGGGCTCGGCCGGCCTCATCACCCCCCAGAGCAACCGCGCCTTTCACCTGTTTGACAACGCCCCCCTGCGCCGTCTGCTGGATCAGCTCATCGACTATCACCGCATCGATGACAACATCCTCTACGGCAGCCTGGAGGCCATCGCCATCACGGCCTCCGACTACGATGACGGCCTTTCCACTACCTTCTTCCAGGGGCGGGCCGAACATCAGCCCTGGGAGCGCGCCAGACGACGTGGCCTGCGTACCCTGCTCACCTCGGATCATCTGCTGGCCTCGTCGGCGCTGCCCTTTGTCTTTCCCGCCACCCCCATCGGCGATCGCGTCTACGGGGATGGCTCCATCCACCAGCTGAGCCCGCTCAGTCCCGCCATCCACCTGGGGGCGGAGCGGATCCTGCTGGTGACCCTGGACTCCCCTCACAGGGAGAACCCGACTCCCCGCCAGGGGCACCTGACCAGCTCCAACATCGCGAGCCATCTGCTCAACACCGTCTTCTCCGACACCCTCAATTCGGATCTGGAGCGGCTCGGGCGCATCAACCAGACCCTTTCCCTCATTCCGCCACGGGAGCGCAGCCGACTGAAACTGCGCCAGGTGGAGACCTGCGTGATCCGCCCCAGCCAGGATCTCGACCTCATCGCCCTCGAATACCTCCCACGGTTGCCGACCCAGCTGCGCCGTCTGCTGCGGGTGCTCGGGGTCAACGGCGAAGAGAGCAGCAGCCTGGCCAGCTTCCTGATGTTTGATCCCGGCTATTGCCAGCGGCTCATCAAGCTGGGATACCAGGACGCGCTGGATCACCACCAGCGCATCGAGGCCTTCCTCGACCTGCCGGGCAGCGGGAAGCAGGAGCAGTTTCGCGAAGAGGCCTGAGGAGCCTTATCCCATGGCAAGGAGATCCTAGCGTCCCTCCAGCAGGCGCTGCTCGGCCTGTTCCATGGCCACGGCCGTGCCGAAAAGTACCAGGGTATCTCCCGCCGCCAGCACCAGCTCGCGCCTGGGATCCAGGCTGCGCTCCCCGCGATGAATCGCCTTGATGCGCACCTCTCCCAGGGCGAGATCCAGTACCCTGTGTCCCACCGCCCAGGCCTGGTCGTGCAGCAGCACGGGATGCAGCCGCTCGAGCAGTTGATCCGTCTCCAGATTGCCCGCACTCTTGCCACCCCAGTAGAAACCGTGCAGAAAGCGATACTGGCTGCTGCGCTCGTGCTCCATGCGCCGGATCACCCGGCCGATGGGAATGTCGCAGTTGAGCAGCAGGTGGGAGACCAGCATCAGGGCTCCCTCCTGGGATTCGGGGATCACCTCGAAGGCGCCGGCCTGCTTGTAGTGTTCAAGGAAGCTGTCATCCCGGGTACGCACCAGCACCTTGATCTCCCCCGCCAGCTCCCGGATCAGCGTCAGCATTGCATCGACCCGCTTTTGATCGTCGAAGGTGATGATCACCAGCCGCGCCCGCAACAGACCGGCCGCCAGCAGGATGTCGCGCCGGCTGGCATCGCCGAACGCCACCTGCTCCCCCGCCAGCTTGGCCTCGCTCACCCGCTCGGGATCGAGATCCAGGGCCAGGAAGGGGATCTCTTCGAGCTTGAGAAAGCGGGCACAGGTTTGGCCGGTGCGTCCGAACCCGGCGATGATGACGTGCTGGTGTTTGCTCAGGCCCGACTGGGCCACCTCGGCGCGAGAGAGCAGGGCACTGTCGGTGAGGGAGTGGGCAAGCCCCAGCGCCCGCAACACCAGCCAGGGGGTGAGGGCGATGGAGATGACACCGATGCCGATGAGCAGAGAGACCAGCTGGTGATCCAGCAAGCCGTGATGACTCGCCAGCGCCAGCAGCACAAAACCGAACTCCCCGACCTGGCTCAACATGATGCCAGTGGCCATGGCGTCGCGCTTGCGCTCCCCCATCAGGCGGCCCGCCAGCAGTAACGGTTCACCCAGACCAGTTGACAGGTAAAAAATGAGACGATCGTCCGGTGATCCACTATTGCCTCTTGCGTGA
>NZ_JAPDBZ010000164.1:0-8174 GCF_027705505.1 Aeromonas sp. QDB56 | reverse complement strand
CTGCTGTCTGAATGAACAATATTTGTTCGAATGTATGGGGTTGTTCAAAGTATAAACACTGATGCGTCAGCCCTGGGTGATGACCGGTTTCTTCCTGTTTGTCATCATGGGGGCCACCGACAGCCGTGCGCCGGCCGGGTTTGCTCCCATCGCCATCGGTCTGTGCCTGACCCTCATCCACCTCATCAGCATTCCGGTGACCAACACCTCGGTCAACCCGGCGCGCAGCACTGGCGTGGCGCTTTTTGTCGGTGACTGGGCCGTGGGCCAGCTCTGGCTGTTCTGGGTTGCCCCCATTGTCGGTGCCATTCTGGGTGCATTGGCCTATCGTGTGATCGCCACGAAAGAGTGATGTGTTGCTAGTTAACGTGTGGTATCGACACGCCCCCGGGCGTGTTTTTTTATGCCTGAAGGAATACCGGGCAGGGCGCCATGCTGACGATAGGGTGCGGCATGATCACAGTCCCTTGGCGCTCAGCATCTCTTTGTAGCGCTGATGCAGCAGCTTGACCCGTTCCACATAGGCCCGGGTTTCGGCATAGGGCGGTATGCCGCCGTGTTTTTGCACCGCACCGGCGCCTGCATTGTAGGCGGCGGTGGCCAGGGCCACATTGCCGTCATACTGCTTGAGCAGACCCGCCAGGTATTTCACCCCGCCAAAGATGTTCTGCTCCGCCAGCAGGGCGTTGCCGACCCCGAGCTCGCGCGCCGTGGCGGGCATCAGCTGGGTCAGTCCCATGGCGCCCTTGCGGGAGACGGCCAGAGGATTGAAAGCGGACTCGGCATGGATAAGTGCCCGGATGAGGGCAGGCTCGACCTGATAAGCCTTGGCTGCCGCCTGTATGGTGCTGGCGTAGTCATAGAGGAAGAGGCCTGTCGTGCGCCAGTTGACCTTGGACGCCGGATCGCAGGCATAGCAGTCGTTGAACAACAGCAGTTCGTAGTGACCCTGCTCCGGCATCATGTCGGAATAGCGTATGACCCCGTTCTTTTGTACCGACTTGTAGACCTGGATCTGACGGCTTGCAGGCTTAGCGGGTTCAGGGGAGGGGAGCGGCGCCGTGGTGAGTGACACGGTACGCGGCGTGGGAACCGGGGAGGAGACAGCCGTCTCCGGGGTCAGGATCACCACCTCTGCCGGTGGCGGTATCTGAGCCGGGGCTGCGTGGGAAAACAGCGGCATCATGCCCAGCAACATCCATGCTTTCAACGGCTTGCTCCTTAAGCCTCGTTAGCCACGTTGAGTAAAGCATTCGGGATGGCGCAGAACAAGTTCCCGTGAACAGGGGAGGCTGGAAATGTGATGGCAGAGGGACGTCCCGCCTGTGTGCTCACTCAGGACAAGGGGCGCGGCTCATGGCGTCAAGGGACGCATGATCGCAACCTCGTCTTTTCCATCGAGTTATTGGCTTTTTTGTAAGTTAAAGGCGTGTTATCTTGCTGTTGCTCCACTCTGGTCAGATCTCTTCGTGGAGCCAGAGAGCGAGCAGGAGAGGGCCGGTATGGCCAGAGCGAAATGGGCATGACAAGCAGGCGAGCGATGGAGCTCAGATTCGAAGAGTACTGTGATGCGGATCTTTCCCTCATCAGAGACTATTACGAGACGACGTTTTCCCACTATGTGCCGGATTTGGCAGAACGGATTTTTGTGGTTCGTGATGCGCACTGGCTGGTGGGGGCGGTGCGCCTGCGCGATGAACAGGATTACTACCACTTGTGCGGCTTTCGTCTGCTCCCTCACTACCAGTCCCTGGGGCTGGGGTCCCGCTTGCTGCAGCATGCCTGCCGCGATCTTTCCGACAAGCCCGTGATCTGTCACGCCCTGCCGTTCGAGAAACCCTTCTACCTCAAGGCGGGATTTGACCACCTTCCCCTGCATGAACTCGACGGGCCCCTTCACTCCCTCTATCACCAGCAGCACGAACAGGGTTACCAGATCGAGCTGCTGGTGCGTCAGGCGAAGGCGCCTGTTTTCAACTGAGATCTTATTGGGGTTTGGTCAGCAGGTGGATCTTGCCTGGTGACAGCTCCAGCCCCAGCAGATTTTCCTTGAGCCAGGCCTGATTGGGATCCTTGTCATCCAGCTTGTAGACAGGCTGGGTCTCCAGCCGTTTCTCCATGCTCTGCAGCAGCATCCTCAGCATGAAACCAAACTTCTGTTCCGCCGCGGCAGGCTCCAGCTTGTAATCGATGAGCTTCATGTTGTCGAGGAAGAGCGCACTCTTAGCCTTGTCGTAGCGGGGCATCGCCTCATAGGTCATGTTGAGGCGCGCGTCGTACTCGGTCTGATCCGGGAGCGCGATTTTCAACTTGCCTTTGCCAAACACCCTGGCGGTATCCGGGCTCTGGCGACCAATCTGCACATCGCTCTGCTCGAGTTGCACATGGGCCTTGATGATGCCGGGCAACTCCAGCTGTTTGTCCACTTGCACCTGGGATTGCAGGTACTGATTTATCTGCTGCTCATTGATGTCATATGAGCCTTGACCTAGCATGGCCAGACTCAGCAGCATAGATTGCAGGATCATGCTAACGACCTGATAGAATGGGTGTGCCCCATAGCATACCATCCCGACCCTGTGGGGTCTGCCCGTGCCATCTGTCCAATACACCAAGGAGTCGCCTTGCTCGACGGTCTGGAATACGACATTCAGTTGCTGTTTTCCCGCTTTCTCGGCTGGTTGTTGCTGTTGTTTCACACCGTGATCGTGGCAGGGATCTCCCTGCGGGTGGTGATGAAGCGACGTCCCATCGGGGTATCCCTCGCCTGGTTGGCCCTCATCTATGCCATCCCCTTCGCCGGGGTCGGTTTCTACGTGCTGTTTGGCGAGATACGCCTCGGTCGCAAGCGGGCGGAGCGGGCCCAGGCCATGTACCGTCCTTACGCCATCTGGATCCGCCAGCTCGCGCGCCTCTTCCCCCAGCACTGCTGCGAGGTGGGCAGCAAGGCACGCCCGCTCCACGATCTGATCCAGGGGCGCTTGGCCATGCCCATGCTCTCGGGCAACCGGATGACCCTGCTGCACAAGCCCAAGAGCATCGTAGAGGAGATAGTGCGCGACATCCGGGGCTCCTCCCAATCCTGTTATCTGGAGTTCTACATCTGGCACCCCGGCGGGGATGTGGACGAGGTGTGCGAGGCGTTGATGGAGGTGGCTGCACGCGGCGTGGATTGTCGTGTCTTGCTCGACTCCATCGGCAGCAAGACCTTCTTCCGCTCCTCCTGGCCCAAAACCTTGCGTGCCGCTGGTGTCAAAGTCGTGGAAGTGTTGCCGGTCGGCGCCTGGCGCATCCCGTTTCAGCGCCAGGACTTGCGCATGCACCGCAAGTTGGTGGTGATCGATGACAAGGTTGGTTACACCGGCTCCATGAACATGGTGGATCCTCGTTTCTTCAAGCAGGATGCCGGGGTCGGCCAGTGGGTCGACATCATGATCCGGGTGCAGGGCCCCGTGGTGCCGTTGATGTGGTCCACCTTCGTCTGGGACTGGGAGATGGAGACCGGCGAGCGGCTGCTCGACAGTCTGCAACATGAGCCGGAAGCCTGGCCACAGACCAACTATCGGGCCCAGCTCATTCCCTCCGGCCCCTTCGTCGGCGGTGACTGCATCCAGCAGAGCCTGCTGCTCGCCATCTACCAGGCTCGTCATCATCTGGTGCTGACCACCCCCTATTTCGTGCCGGACGATCCGCTGGCTGCGGCCCTCTCTTCGGCGGCGGCCCGCGGCGTGCTGGTGCAGTTAGTTCTGCCTGCGCGCAACGACTCCCTGATGGCCAACCACGCCAGCAACTCCTTCATGGAGGATCTGCTGGCGGCAGGAGTGGAGATATACCGCTATGATGCCGGACTGCTGCACACCAAGAGCGTGCTGGTGGACGATGATTTCGCCCTGGTGGGCACGGTCAACCTCGACCGGCGCAGTCTCTGGCTCAATTTCGAGATCACCCTGCTCATCGACAACCCGGTGTTTGTCGCCGAGATGAACCAGCTGGTGCAGGGCTACATGCTGGAGGCGACCCCCATGTCACTGACCAGGTGGCGTGCCCGCCCCTGGTACAAAAAATTGCTTGAGAACATCTTCTACCTGTTCAGCCCCCTGCTGTGACAGCCAGAGCGTGGACCCCAAGCCGTTGTCTGGCTTGTGTTGATGCCCATCCTCCTCGTAGAGTGCGCCCATGCACCCGCCATTGAACCATTGTGGAGAAACAGAACTGATGAAGAAAAAAGTGGCCTTGGCCGTCGGAGCCGTGTTGGTGGTGGGAGGGCTTGGCGCCTGCTGGTACACGGGCAATACGTTCGACCGGATCCTGGCCGAGCAGATCGCCAGGGCGCAGCAGGAGAGCGGAATCGAAGTCACCTGGAGCCCGGAGACGGAGAATCTGTTCACCCGCGACGGCGTGCTCAAGGTGGTGGTGCCGCCCCAGACGCTGGCGAGTTTTGATCCCCAGCTGGCGGGAAGCGAACCCATCGAGATGCAGTTCGCGTTCAACAGCCGCCTGTTGCCGCTCTATATCAAGAGCCACCTCCAGCTTGATACCGCACAGGGCACGCTGGCGCCCATCCTGACCTCTCTGGGGATGCAGCAGTGGCAACTGGGGGCAGAATCGGCGAGCAGCCTCTGGACCATGAGCAACAGTTCCCGCTTCTGGGTGAGTGACTTCAAGGTCAAGGAGGGGCTCAACGAGTTCACCTTCCTGCCCTTGAACGGCGATTATCGCGGGGATCTCGACGGCAATGGCCATCTCACCGCCCACTGGTTGGGGATGACGGTCCACGATGCCCAGAGCAAGACAGATCTGGCCTTGGCGGATCTCAAGGGCAGTGCCGACATGGCCGAGATCAGCGGGCTCTGGCTCTCTCCCCGCAGCGATGCGACCCTCACGGCCTTCACCCTGACCCAGCCGGGGAACGTCAAGATCACGCTGGAGGGGCTGACCACGGCCACCGAGCTGGCGGGGGACGATCTTCAGACGCTCTCCACTCGCTATCAGATGAAGGTGGCGACCCTCAACATGGAGAGCGAGGAAGACCGGCTCGCGCTGACCCAGGGAAATCTGGATCTCTCCCTCAAGGGGCTGGATCTCGAGGGGTATCAGACGCTGCAAGAGGCCAGCAGCAAACGGGTGGACGAAGCGGCCATCCAGGAAGCGCTGGACAAGATGCTCCAGAGAGGGGCCACACTGGAACTGGCGGATCTGAGTGCGCGATTGAACGGTGAGCCTGTCAGCCTGCAAGGGGAGGCCAAACTGGCGCCCACCACCCTGGCACAGTTGATGGGCAGCGAGGAGGGGATGCAGGCACTCTCCGCTCTGCTTCATGCCCACCTTGGGGAGAAGCTGGGCCAGGCTGTTCCCCAGTTGGCCCCCATGCTGGAGCAATTCACCGCCATGGGATATCTGAAGGCGCAGGAGTCACAGCTTCAGGCCGAGCTCAAGCTCGACAAAGGGACCGTGACCGTCAATGGTCTGCCGCTGCACCCGTGAGTGCCGCGCAATGAAAAAGGCTCCTTCGGGAGCCTTTTTTCTGGGGGCGCGCAGCCGCTTATTTGAACACGACTGTCTTGTTGCCGTAGACGAAGACCCGCTCGTTCAGCACCAGTTCCAGCGCCCGGCTCAGCACGGATTTCTCCACGTCGCGTCCGGCCTTGGCCATGTCATCGGCACTGAAGGTGTGATCGACGTGGATCACGTCCTGCTCGACGATGGGGCCTTCATCCAGATCGTCGGTGACGAAGTGGGCGGTGGCACCAATCAGCTTGACCCCGCGGTCGAAGGCCTGACGATAGGGGCGGGCGCCGATGAAGGCAGGCAGGAAGGAGTGGTGGATATTGATGATCTTGCGCGGATAGGCTTCCACGAAGCTTGGGGTCAGCACACGCATGTATTTAGCCAGGATGACGTAATCCGGCTGGTAGCCATCGATGAGCGTGCGCACTTGCTCCTCATGCTCGGTGCGGCTCAGATCCTCGTGGCTCACGCAGTGGAAGGGGATGTCGAACTTGCCGGTCAGCTCGGCGAGGGTGTCGTAGTTGCCGATGACCGCGACGATGTCCATGTCCAGGGCGCCGGCATAGTTTTTCATCAGGATGTCGCCGAGGCAGTGAGTCTCCTTGGTCACCAGGATGACGATGCGCTTCTTGCCCGCCTTGACGAGACGACGCTGGGCGCCGGCAGGCAGGGCATCATCGAGGTCGGCCAGCAGGGTTTCGTCGTTGAAGCGCCCTTCCAGCTCGGTGCGCATGAAGAAGCGGCCGTTTTCGTGATCCACGAACTCGTCGTTCTTGTTGATGTTGAGCTGGTGCTTGTAGCAGATGTTGGTGATCTTGGCGATGAGACCCTTGGCGTCGGGGCAATCGGTCAGCAGTATTTTCTTTTCCATCTCTGTCATGATTCCGTTTGTGATGTTGGCACCCGGTCTGCGCGGGCGCGCGCGTTTTTGCTGGCACTATGCCACAAACGAAATCAGAAAGGACAGCGCGCCGTGTATCGGGTGGTGCTCGCGCGAAAATTGCAGTGCAGCCAGCTCCCGGTTTGTCTTTGATGGGTTTTTGGCTGGCATCCTGCGTCTTTTTTCTTTAGGCTGTCTGCGCTTATTCTCAGGGCGGGGCGAAATTCCCCACCGGCGGTATCCCGATGTGACTCGGGGAGCCCGCGAGCGCCCGACCCGGCATTCATCCGGGACGGGGTCAGCAGATCCGGTGAGATGCCGGAGCCGACGGTCATAGTCCGGATGAAAGAGGATAAGACAGATATTGCTGGCCAGACCCTGCCGGGTTGGCCGCCGCATGGCTACTTCTGTCTGCCTTTCCATGCCCTGATTCTGGTCCTTGTCTTTTTTAGGAGTCTTACCATGAATCAGTCTCTACTCAGTGAATTCGGTGATCCCATTGCTCGCGTCGAAGCCGCGCTGGCCGCCCTGCGTGCCGGTCAGGGTGTGCTGGTGGCCGATGATGAAGATCGTGAGAACGAAGGCGATCTCATCTTTGCCGCAGAAACCATGACCAACGAGCAGATGGCCATGATGATCCGCGAGTGCTCCGGCATCGTCTGCCTCTGTCTGACCGACGAGCGGGTTCGCCAGCTCGAGCTGCCGATGATGGTGGAGGCCAACTCCAGCCACTATCAGACTGCCTTCACCGTGACCATCGAAGCGGCGCAGGGGGTGACCACCGGGGTGTCCGCCGCCGATCGCATCACCACCATCCGCGCGGCCATCGCCGACGGAGCCCGGCCCTCCGATTTGCATCGACCCGGCCATGTCTTCCCGCTGCGCGCCCGTACGGGTGGGGTACTGACCCGCCGTGGTCACACCGAAGCGACCGTCGATCTGATGCAGCTCGCCGGGCTCAAACCTTATGGAGTTTTGTGCGAGTTGACCAAGGAAGATGGCTCCATGGCCAGGTTGCCGGACCTGGTGGCCTTCGGTCGTCAGCACCGGATGCCGGTCCTGACCATCGAAGATCTGGTGCAATATCGTCAATTGCTGTCAGAACGTTCAGCCTGAGCCTCATACGAAATTGTAATAAGCCCAAATTTTGGTTACGCTTTGTGCGAACCTCATCCAGGGACACTCATTTTCGCTTAAAGTTTGTACGGAAAGTGTGCAGCTAAAAAAAAATGAGGGTTTTAACGCATTTATCTGTGATGAGGCCTATCCAAACTATGATTTTTTTGTGCCATAATCACGCCGCTTGCTAAACGTCTGGCGAGTTAAAGGGAGCTTTTAAAAATGAAAAAAATGTTGTTGGTAGGTGTTGTTGGTCTGTCCGCTCTGCTGGGCGGTTGTGCAAACACCAGCGAACTGGAAACTTCCGTTCAGAATCTGTCTAACAAAGTTGACCAACTGGCTCAAGATGTTAGCGCTGTTCGTGCTGATCAGTCCAAGATCGCTGCTGATGTTGCAGAAGCCAAGCAAGAAGCTATGCGTGCTAACCAGCGCATCGACAACATGGCTACTTCCTACAAGAAGTAATCCATGCGAAAAAATGGCGCATTTCAATGCGCCATTTTTTTTTGCCTGAAATTCATCAAATTACCGCGTTTCCCCGCTGAAACCCGCCTGACAAGGCAATGCCGACGAATCGGCATCCCCTCTTCTGATACCAATCAGATTAAAGATGTGATCTAATTGCTCTATTCTGGTTTCACTGTACTCAGTATGTCCGATCCAATCG
>NZ_JAPDBZ010000163.1:0-8443 GCF_027705505.1 Aeromonas sp. QDB56 | reverse complement strand
AAGCCAAACCACAGAAGTATGCGACGAGAAAACCTAGTAAAAACAATGCCAGTCAGGCTTAACTGACTGGCATTAGGCCTTTGGCCCTCTTTTTTCTGGCCCGAGCCCGGCCCCTCCCGCGCCATTGCTGCGATAACGGCAATTCTCTTCTGCAATACCCCCTCTTTTTCACAATAACAATCCCCTCTAGAGTCACCTCACTCCCAAAGATTGAGGAATCCATCATGCACCACGATCCCCTGTTCTGCCCCCTTCGCCTCGGCCAGCTGCACCTTGCCAACCGCATCGTCATGCCCCCCATGACCCGCTCCCGCGCCAGCCAGCCCGGGGACGTGGCCAACGCCATGATGGCGACCTACTACGCCCAGCGTGCCGGGGCCGGCCTCATCATCAGCGAAGGCACCCAGATAGATCCCCTGGGCAAGGGCTACGCCTGGACGCCGGGCATCCACAGCGCCGAGCAGGTGGCAGGCTGGAAGCAGGTAACAGACGCGGTCCACGCCGAGGGGGGCATCATGTTCGCCCAGCTCTGGCACGTGGGCCGGGTCACCCATCCTGACAACATCGGCGGCGCCCAGCCCCTCTCCTCCTCCGCCATCCAGGCCAAGGGAGTGAAGGTATTCGTCGACAACGGCAGCGATGCCCCGGGGTTTGTGGAGACCGTCACCCCGCGCGCCATGACCCAGGCCGACATCGACGCCGTGGTGGGGCAGTTTCGCCGGGCCGCCCGCAACGCCATGGAAGCGGGCTTTGACGGCATCGAGTTGCACGCCGCCAACGGCTACCTCATCAACCAGTTCCTCGACTCCGAGTCCAATACCCGCACCGACGGCTATGGCGGTTCGCTCGAAAACCGGCTGCGCTTCCTCAAAGAGGTGACCGAGGCGGTCTGTGACGAGATCGGTCCCGACCGGGTCGGGGTACGCCTTGCGCCGCTCACCACCCTCAACGGCACCGTGGATGCCAACCCCCAGGAGACCTATCTGGCTGCCGCGCGCCTGCTGGGCCAGCTCGGCGTGGTCTATCTGCACGTGGCCGAAGCGGACTGGGACGACGCCCCCCTGATGGCGGAGAGCTTCAAGCAGGGGCTGCGCGACGCCTTCCCCAACACCCTCATCTACGCCGGCAAGTACGATGGGGAGCGCGCCCGCGCCGCCATCGAGGCGGGCTGGGCCGACATGATTGGCTTCGGTCGCCCCTTCGTGGCCAACCCCGACTTGCCGAACCGCCTGCGCCACGGCCATCCGTTCGCTCCCCATGATCCCGCCACCCTGTTTGGCGGCGGCGAGAAAGGGCTGACCGACTACCCCGTCTATGGGGCAGAGCGGGCATAAGGCGGCTGGCGCTTAACCTCTTCCCGGGCGGACCCCACCAGCGTGGGGTCCGCCTTGTTGTCTTGCCAGTGCAACAACAACCCAAGACATTGTTGCGCCATGTGATTCAATCTGCGCCCCTCTCTTTCAAGGAGTCACCATGAACCATACCCAGGCCTGGTGCTGGCACGCCCCCGGCGAACCGGACCAGCTCATCCTCACCCGGCAGACGCTCCCCGCCCCCGGGCCCGACGAGTTCCTCGTCGCCAACCGGATCATCGCCTTCAATCCGGTGGACTGGAAACTCATCGAACAGGGTCATCCCCACTGGCAGCCAGGCCATGTGCCCGGCGTCGATGGCATGGGCACCTTGGTGGCACTGGGGGCCAATGTCACCCACCTGCGCCCCGGCACCCGGGTCGCCTATCACACCGACCTGCGCCACGGCGGCAGCTTTGCCCGCCACACCCTGGTGCCGGCTCGCGCCCTGATGCCGGTGCCCGATGCCCTGAGCGACGAGACGGCCGCCGCGCTCCCCTGCCCCGGCCTCACCGCCTGGCAGGCACTGGCCAAGCTGCCGCACCTGCACGGGGAGGCCCTGCTCATCACGGGGGCTGGCAGCAGTGTCGGCCGCTTCGCGGTGCAACTTGCCCTTAAGCAGGGGGCCCGCGTCTTTGCCAGCGCCAGCCCGCGCCACCACCAGTGGCTCAAACAGCTAGGCGTGCAGGGGGTGGCGGACTATCGGGATCCCGACTGGCTGGCCCAGTTGCAGGCCGCCAACGGCGGTGAACCCTTCGAGGGGATCATCGATCTGGTCTCCAGCCAGCAGGCAGAAGCCTTGCTGCCTGCCCTTGGCTATTACGGCCACATGGTGACGGTGCTCGGGCGCATCGCGCGCAACCCGCTGCCCGCCTTTAGCCATTGCCACTCATTGCACGAGATTGCCCTCGGCGCCCAGCACGCCTTTGGCTCGGACAAACAGTGGAGCCGTCTGGTAGCGGCCGGTGTCGCCATGATGGCGCAGATGGCGAGCGGCGAGCTGACCCTGCCGCCGCTGGTGGTGGGCGACTTCGACGCCCTGCCCGCCCTGCTCACCCACGTCAAGCAGGAGGGACAAGGGGAAAAGTATCTGGTGCGGGTGGGTTGATACCCGCCCAACGATGGCACAAAGAGGCCCGCCAGCCATGGCGGGCCTCCTCCATTCAAGGTGTGCAAGGCGGCCTGCTCAGTGCAGGCTCACCCCGTGCAGGGCGGCATGGAGGCGAATGTCCCGGGTCAGACGCACCTTGTCCGCAAGGCTCAGCCAGCTCGCCTCCACGGCATTGAGACTGAGTCGGCACAACTGCTCCTGGCTGGCGCCAAGCCCGTCGGCCAGGGCCTGGAAGTTGGCGTTCATGTAGCCGCCGAAATAGGCGGGATCGTCGGAGTTCACGGTGACGCAGAGCCCCTGCTCCAGCAGCCTTAGCACATTGTGGTGGGCCATCTGGTCAAACACCCTGAGCCGCACGTTGGAGAGGGGGCAGACGGTGAGGGGCAGCCGTGTATCGGCAAGATAGCTCAGCAGCGCGGGATCCTCGACGCAGCGCACCCCGTGATCGATGCGTTGCACCCCGAGCTCCCGGATCGCCTGCCAGATGTAGTCCGCAGGTCCCTCCTCCCCCGCGTGGGCCACCACAGGCAACCCCAGTTCCCTGGCCCGGGCAAAGACCCGGGCAAACTTGCTGGGCGGGTTGCCCTGCTCCCCCGAATCGAGGCCGACCCCGTGCAGGCGCGCCAGGTGCGGCGTGGCCTCTGCCAGGGTGGCGAATGCCGCCTCTTCACTCAGGTGGCGCAGGAAGCTCATGATGAGCCGCCAGCTGATGCCAAAGGCTGCTTCGCCAGCCTGCAACGCCCGCTCGATGCCCCCCAGCACGGTGGCAAAAGGCACGCCGCGGGCGGTGTGGGTCTGGGGGTCGAAGAAGATCTCCACGTGCACCACGTGATCGGCAACGCAGCGCTCGAGATAGGCCCAGGTGAGGTCGAAGAAATCCTGTTCGTGGATGAGCACGCTGGCACCGAGGTAGTAGAGATCGAGGAAGGATTGCAGGCCGTCGAACTCATAGGCGGCGCGCAGGCTGTCGACATCGGGCCAGGGAAGCGCCACCCCGTTGCGCTGGCCGAGGGCGAACATCAGCTCGGGTTCGAGGGTCCCCTCGATATGCAGGTGCAGTTCCAGCTTGGGCAAGCCGGCAATAAAGTGCTCCATGATGACGGCTCCATCGTCAGACTCCGTGCGGGCACCACCGAGGCGGCGCCCTCCCTTCGCCTTCATTGTGCACCCATCTGGCCCACCGGGGGAGACTTGTCATCAAAGGGCCTTATAATGGCGACACAAAAACCATAACCGATTGAAGAGACGAACAGAGGGAGGCCCTGTCCCCGCTCTTGCGCCCTACAAGGAGAATTCATGAAGAAAAACGTCATCTGTGACATTGACGGCGTCATCCTGCACAACAACGATCTCATTCCCGGCGCCGACCGCTTCGTCCACCGCCTGCTGGAGCAGGGCAGCAAGCTCCTGTTCCTCACCAACTACCCGGCCCAGACCCAGAAAGATCTGCAAAACCGCTTCCGCTCCGCCGGAATAGAGGTGCCCGAGGAGTGCTTCTACACCTCCGCCATGGGCACCGCCGACTTTCTCAAGCGCCAGGATGGCAAGAAGGCCTATGTGATCGGTGAAGGGGCCCTGACCCACGAGCTCTATAAAGCCGGCTTCACCATCACCGATATCGACCCGGACTTCGTGGTGGTGGGAGAGACCCGCAACTACAACTGGACCATGATGCAGCAGGGCGCCAAGTTCGTGGATCAGGGGGCCCGCTTCATCGCCACCAACCCCGACACCCACGGCCCCCTGATGTACCCGGCCTGCGGCGCCCTGTGCGCCCCCATCGAGCGGATGACCGGCAAGAAGCCCTTCTATGTCGGCAAGCCGAGCGCCTGGATCATTCGCGCGGCCCTCAACCGGATGGAGGCCCACTCCGACGACACCATCATCATCGGCGACAACCTGCGCACCGACATCCTGGCAGGCTTCCAGGCCGGTCTCGAGACGGTGCTGGTGCTCTCCGGGGTGAGCAAGGTGGCGGACATCGACCGCATGCCGTTTCGGCCAAACCACATCTTTGACTCCGTGGTGGACATCGACATCGTCTGATCCCGGGTGCCGCCCTTCCGGTAGCCTTCAGCCTGCACGGGCCCCCTTGGCAAAGGGGGCCCGTTTCGTTTAACGTAAGCGCAACATCGTTAAACAAACTAAACGGGAGCAGGATGCTCCTTCGCCACTCAAGGACGCACCATGAAGAGCCTGAACGACTGGATCCTGCTGGACAAGCACACTGTCTCCCCCACCCCGATGATGCCCGCCCCCGAGCGCATCAGGGCCGGAACGCCGAGCCAGACGGCATGGAACCACTACTCCGACCCGAGCCAGCAGTTTCACGTGGGCTTCTGGGCTTGCGAGCCGGGCTGCTGGGCCGTTCACTATACCGAACACGAATACTGCCAGATGCTGGAAGGGGAGGCGGTGATCCACGACGAGCAGGGCGGCCGGCTGCACCTCAAACCGGGGGATCAGTTCGTCATTCCCGTCGGTTTTGTCGGGCAGTGGGAGACCCTCACCCCTTGCCGCAAGCTCTATGTGATCTTCGAACCCGCCGCGACTTGACGCGAACGTCAACCCTGACCCTCTCTCTTCAGGCGGCCGAACGGCCGCCATTCCCTGGCGCAACTTGACGCTTACGGCATGATTTTCTGCGGTTTTCCTGCTTGCAAAAGGGTTTTCCGCTAGGCATTGTGATTGGCGAGGAATGTAAATGGAATTTCGAGCCCAAACGTGGGGGGCTCATATAAAAATCAAGAGGATTACCGCCAATGTGTTCTATTTTCGGCATTCTGGACATCAAGACCGACGCCACTGCCCTGCGCAAATCGGCCCTGGAGATGTCCAAGCGACTGCGTCACCGCGGGCCTGACTGGTCCGGCGTCTACAGCTCCGACAAGGCCATCCTGGTGCACGAGCGCCTGGCCATCGTCGATCCGGGCAACGGCGCACAGCCTCTCTACAACCCCGAGCGCACACACGTATTGGCCGTCAACGGCGAGATCTACAACCACAAGGAGCTGGAGAAGAACCTCAAGGTCGACTTCCAGTTCCAGACCCACTCCGACTGTGAAGTGCTGCTGGCCCTCTACAAGGAGAAAGGCCCGGCGTTTCTGGACGATCTGAACGGCATCTTCGCCTTCATCCTCTATGACGCCGAGCAGGATGCCTACCTGATTGGTCGCGACCACATGGGGATCATCCCCCTCTATACCGGCCGCGACGAACACGGCAACTTCTATGTCGCCTCCGAGATGAAGGCCCTGGTGCCCGTGTGCAAGAGCGTCGAGACCTTCCCGCCGGGACACTACCTGTGGAGCAAGGATGGCGAGCTTAAAACTTGGTACAAACGGGACTGGATGGAATACGCGCCGGTCGAGCACAACGTCAGCGACAAGGCCGAGCTCAAAGCGGCACTGGAAGCGGCGGTCAAGCGCCAGCTGATGTGCGACGTGCCCTATGGCGTGCTGCTCTCCGGTGGTCTGGACTCCTCCGTCATCTCCGCCATCACCAAGCTCTATGCCGCCCGCCGGGTGGAAGACGATGGCAAGAGCGAAGCCTGGTGGCCCCAGCTGCACTCCTTCGCCGTCGGCCTGGAAGGGTCGCCGGATCTCGCCGCCGCCCGCAAGGTGGCTGACCATCTGGGCACCATCCACCACCAGATCCACTTCACCGTGCAGGAAGGTCTGGATGCCCTGCGTGACGTCATCTATCACCTCGAGACCTATGACGTCACCACCATCCGCGCCTCCACGCCCATGTATCTGATGGCCCGCTACATCAAGGCGATGGGGATCAAAATGGTGCTCTCCGGCGAAGGCTCCGATGAACTGTTCGGTGGCTATCTCTACTTCCACAAGGCGCCCAACGCTAAAGAGTTCCACGAAGAGAACGTGCGCAAGCTCGCCTCCCTGCACCTCTATGACTGCCTGCGCGCCAACAAGTCCATGGCCGCCTGGGGTGTGGAGGGTCGCGTGCCCTTCCTCGACAAGGAGTTCATGGACGTGGCGATGCGCCTCAATCCCGCCGACAAGATGTGCGGCAAGGGCAAGATCGAGAAGCACATCCTGCGGGAAGCCTTCGAGGATCTGCTGCCCCACGAAGTGGCGTGGCGCCAGAAGGAGCAGTTCTCCGACGGCGTGGGCTACTCCTGGATTGACAGCCTGAAGGCCATGGTCGAGGAAGAGGTGACGGATCAGATGTTCGAGGCCGCGGCCTTCCGCTTCCCCGTCAACACCCCGCTCACCAAGGAGGCGTACTACTATCGCGCCATCTTCGACGAGCACTTCCCGCTGGAGTCCGCCGCCCGCACCGTGCCCTACGGCAAGTCGGTCGCCTGCTCCACTCCCACCGCGCTCGAATGGGATGCCAAGTTCAAGGAGATGGCCGACCCCTCCGGTCGCGCCGTGATGGACGTCCACCAGCAGGGTTACTGATCGCCCCTGACCTGAATACAAAGCCCCTCTCGAGGGCAATGCTGTTCACTTAAGAGAATTTGAGTTCCAGTCCACGTAGTATCAGGACAAAAAAGCGAGGGAGGCATGATGCCTCCCTCTTTCTATTGCAAGCCCCGCTGGATAAAGGCTGGAGGAAGATCGACTGGACACAGCCTTGCCCCCTCAACTCAAATCCAATTTATGAATAATCAGTCAAAAAAGTGCTTATCTGAACAGCATTGCCTCTCGAGGGGCTTTGTTGTTTTCTGCCATTCCATTGCCGCTTTTTGCCTTCCCCTTCCCTGTTTGCGGCTTGGCGCAGGAAACGCCCCGTGTCACATTGTCTGCGCCTGGAAGCAAAGATAACGACACAAGGAAGAGACCATGAAACGACTGTTACTGCCCCTGATGCTGGGCCCCCTCCTTTTCAATGGCGCCGCCTGCGCGGGCGACCACCTCTGGAGTCAGAGCCTGCCCGATTACAGCCAGGGTTATGACGAGACGCGGGATCCGGCCCGCGATCTCGCCGCCGCTACCGCCAAGGCCAGTGCCGAGGGCAAGAAAGTCCTGCTGCTGGTGGGGGGCGAATGGTGCAGCTGGTGCCAGGAGATGAACCGCTTTCTGGACCGGGAACCCGATCTCGCCGGCCAGCTCAACCGCACCTTCGTGGTGGTCAAGGTGAACGTCAGCGAGCAGAACAAGAATGAATCCTTCCTGAAAGCCTACCCCGAGTATCTGGGGGTGCCCCACTTCTACGTGCTGGATGCCAAGGGCAGGCTGCTCGAGTCCTTCAACACCGGGCTGCTGGAGAAGGGGAAGAGTTACGACGGGGAGAAACTCGGCAAATTTATCGCCTATTTCCAGCCCAGGACCACCCACGGCTGACTCGCCAATCAATCAAACAGGGCCCCGCACGGTCAGTGACAGTGCAGGGCCTTGATGGCAGCGCAAACAGGGAAGTGGCATGTCTGCGACAAACAGGCCATCCATCACCCCGGACAAGGACGAAAAAGATGTTGCGAATACTGGGCAAGGCGTCGTCAATCAATGTGCGCAAGGTACTGTGGACCTGTGCCGAGCTGACCCTCCCCTTCGAGCTGGAGGAGTGGGGATCCGGCTTCAAACCCACGGACACCCCGGCGTTTCTGGCGCTCAACCCCAATGCCATGGTGCCCGTCATTCAGGATGAGGATTTTACGCTGTGGGAGTCGAACACCATCATCCGCTACCTGGCGACGCGCCATGGTGCCAATGCACTCTATCCCGCCGAGGCGAGAGCCAGGGCCAGGGTCGATCAATGGATTGACTGGCAGGCATCGGACTTGAACACCGCCTGGCGCTACGCCTTCCTGTCGCTGGTGAGGCGCTCCCCCCAGCATCAAGACCATCAGGCCCTTCACGCAGCTTGCCTGCAGTGGTCTCACTGCATGGAGATCCTGGAGAGACAGCTTCAAACAACCGGAGGATATGTGGCCGCATGTACAGGATCTTTAGCAGCAACCAATTGAAATAGATATAAAAATGGCTTCGATTGTGATCTGATTTTATCGCCA
>NZ_JAPDBZ010000162.1:0-8461 GCF_027705505.1 Aeromonas sp. QDB56 | reverse complement strand
TGCCTCCCTCATTTTTTAGCCCTGATACTACGTGGACTGGAACTCAAATTCTCTTAAGTGAACAGCATTGCCCGCATCGGCAGGGGCTGGGGTCGGGAGATGGCAGAGTTCCGGGCCAGGAGGCCCGGCACCGGGATCAGGCGAAGCAGGTCCAGATGGGGGCGTGATCGGAGGGTTTCTCGATGCCGCGCAGCTCGTAGTCGATGCCGGTCTCGGTCACTTTGTCCTTGAGGGCATTGGACGCCATGATGAGGTCGATGCGCAGGCCACGGTTCTCGTCAAAGCCCCTGGAGCGGTAGTCAAACCAGGAGAAACGCTCGCACTCGGTGGGGTTGGCGGCGCGGAAGGTGTCGGTCAGGCCGAACCCCTTGAGCCGCTCCATCCACTCACGCTCGATGGGCAGGAAGGAGCACTTGCCATCCCGCAGCCAGCGCTTGCGATTCGCCTCGCCGATGCCGATGTCGAGATCCGTGGGGGAGATGTTCATATCCCCGATCAGCGCTATCTGGTCGTCCGGGCTGTGGTGGGTCTCAAGGTAGTGCTGCAGGTCCTCGTAGAACTTCTGCTTGGCCGGGAACTTGGTCTCGTGATCCTGGCTCTCCCCTTGGGGGAAGTAGCCGTTCATCACCTTGATGAGGGAGCCGTCTTCCCGTTTGAAACTGGCCATGATCATGCGGCGCTGGGCATCCTCGGGATCGGTGGGGAACCCCTTCTGCACGTCGATGGGCGCCTGCTTGCTCATGATGGCGACCCCGTAGTGACCCTTCTGGCCGTGGAAGACCACGTGATAGCCCATGGCCTCCACGTCCGCGACCGGGAAGGCCTCGTCGTGGACCTTGATCTCCTGCAGGCCGATCACATCGGGCTGGTGCTTGTCGATGATGGCTTGCAACTGATGAAGACGGGCGCGCAGGCCATTGATATTGAAAGAGATGATCTTCATGTCAGGGATGCTCATGTCGTTTTTATTAGTCGCTATTGGACTAGGAATCCGGTCTGGATGCAAGTTCAGGTGCCGGGCTATCGGTAACCTGTTCACGATCTGTCGCGAGAGTCTGTCAGCAAGGTGACGCGCAGCAGAGGAGCCTGAGTGCATATGTATACATGGAAGCGCCTGGCGACACATAAGCGAGCAGCACATGAGCCTTGGAAGCGGCTTCCCAGCAAGATCGTGGACAGGTTTCTAGCGGGTCATCTTCTTGACAAACACCACCACGAACAGTGCCAGCGTGAAGCTGCCGGTAAAGGCTTCGAAGGCGGCGAAGATCCGCGACAACCCCACCGGGGTGAAGTCCCCATACCCCAGCGTGGTGAAGGTCACCACGCTGTAGTAGAGGCACTCCATCAGGAAGATGGCGTTCTGCTCCAGAGGAGCGTCCGGGCGATAGATGAGGTGGGTGCCCGCGAAGTTGAGGCCGCAGAAGAAGTAAAAAATGCTGCAGATGACGATGAGCAGCAGGGAGAAGAGCACCACCCGCATGGGGGCCTCGCCGTAACCGCAGAAGAGATCCACTATCCAGGAGGCGAAGCGGCGGTAGGACCAGAACGGCATCTGCAGGCGGCGCATGGTGAGCTCCTGCTGGATGTAGCGACCGGACATGGTGAAGATGCCCTGGGCCTCCGAGGCCTTGCGCAGATCCCGGTAGGTTTCCTCCGCCTCCTTGAACCAGACGCGGGCCTGCGCCGGGTCCCGCTCGCGGCGCCCCTTTCTGTCCTGCATCAGCCGCTTGCCCGTCTCCAGGTTGTCGAGGCGGGTGTTCTTCCAGCGGATGCCGAGCAGGTTGACGTCGTCGAGGGTAGCGCAGTGGAGGTTCGCTTCGCTCAGATCGGCCTTCATCAGGCTGCCGCCCTTGATGCGAATGCCGTAGAGATGGGCCCCCCGCAGGTTGGCGCGATAGAGGTTGCACTGCTCCAGCAAGAATCCCTCCGGACCCTGCCTGTTCACCAGGTTGAGATCCGCCAGCTCGGCGCGGGCCAGTTGCAGGCCGTGGCACAGGCCCCCCTGGCGCACATAGCGCTCCAGCGCCTGGGCGGTATCAGGGGTGTTGTGGGCCGCAGCGGGGTCGTGCCAGCGGCAGAGATCATGATCCCCTGCCTCTTCGGTGCAGTGGCGGCCATCGGCCACCAGGTATCGGCACATTGCCATGGTGTTGCCCCTCCCTTCCCTGAGTCAGTATCAGCATAGGTGAGGGGAGGAGGGGGGATATCAGCTGTGCTGATGATATTCCTGGCGCAGCTTGCGAAAACGTTCCTGCTGGGCGGGGTTGAGGGGGATGCCCTCCAGCACCTCCAGGGTCTCCTTGCACTCGGTGCCAAACTCCGGGCTCTTGCGGTTCTTCTGCATGAGTTGCAGCAGCACCTGGATCTTGTTGAGGGCGGCGCCGGTATTGGCGGGCGCCCGGCGCAGGGCCTCGCGAAAGTGGCCGAGGGCCTGCTCCAGCTCCCCGGCCTGATAGGCCTTGATGCCCAGATCGTTGAGCTGCTGATAGCGCTGGCGCCGCTCCTGCACCGTCTTGTCATCCCGGGTCACCTGGATGCAGGTGGTGAGCAGCCGATCCTCATCCTCCGCCAGCAGGGATTGCAGGCTCTCGGCGTACTCGAACTCCCCGAGCTGATAGAGGGCGAGTATGGTCTCGCCAAGGAGGGCCGGAGGCATGGTGGCGGGCTCGTCCAGCCAGTTCTGGTTGGCGCGATAGAGCATCTTCTTGCCCTTTAGCAGCTCCCCCAGGGCGATGCGCACCCGGGCCTGGCAGATCTGCTCGAACACCGGGTAGTTGAACTCCGACATCATCAGGGAGTCGCGGATGCGCGACAGGGCGGAGTTCACCTGCTTTTGCAGGTTGGCGATGTGGTAGCCGTCGTTGCTGTTGAGGGCATAGAGGGTAAGGGTCTGGATATAGGCCCCGAGATAATGCGGCGTGCGGTGGATCGAGTTGCGCGACAAATCGATGAGGGCGAGCAGCACGTCCTTGGCCTGGGCGTAGTCGTGCCGTTGCAGGCACACTTCCGCCAGACGGCGGGAGAGCTGCACCGATTGGAGAGAGATGTCCACCGCCCGGCGCAGCTCCTGCTGGGCCTGCTCGTCATTGCCCAGCGCCAGCAGGGACTCCGCGAGCCAGAGGTAAGCCTCCACCATCAGGGGGGTGTGTTTCAGGGTGGCTTGCAGGTGGCTTACCGCCTCCTCGTGCAGACCCAGGGTATGGCACGCCTTGCCCAGGGTGAGGCGAGCCCAGCTGTTCTCCTGCCCCGCCAGCAGCTGGCGCATCAGGCTGCGGGCCTCCTTGGCCTGGCCCAGCTTGAGCTGGGTGTCGGCCTGCAGGCAGCGGCAGAAGTTGGCAAAGCGTGGCACCGCGTCCGCCTGTTTGGCACAGGCCTCCACCAGGGCGGGCAGATCGTCCCGGGTGAGGGCGCTGAAGACGCTCTCCAGTGCCTGGCGACGGGCGAGGGCGCGTTTGAGGCGAAACGAGAACTGCTCCTGGGAGAAGGGCTTCATCAGGTATTCGTCGGGCTCGGCTTCCAGCGCGCTCAGCACCATGGCGCGGGAGCCGTCGCTGCTGACCATGATCACCACGCTTTGGGGCGGAATGAGTTGCTGATCCCGCAGGCTTTCCAGCAACTGGCGGCCGTTCTCGCCCGCCCCCAGCTCATAGTCGAGCAGATAGATGTCGAAGCTCTCTTTCTGGCAGCGGCGGCGCGCCTCGTCGGCGGAGTTGGTGTAGGTGATGCGGTTGATGCCGATGTTGATCAGCATCGCCTTCATCATCATCTGGAAGGAACGCTGTTCGTTGACCAGCAGGATGCGCTTGGGCTTGGGCTGGGGTTTTTTCTCGGGTACGGAGTCCGGTGTCTGCATCTGTCTGGCATCAAGGCGCTACGGGCTGGTGGGAGAAGTGTGCCACCAAAGTCCGCAGGCAGGCAATTGCACATGGGGAGGCCTCCCGGTTTTTCCCGCAGACCTTGGGTGAAAAAAAGGGTGTCTTGCCTTTGATCCCGGTCAAGGGAAGGCGAGTTGGCACTGGCAGGCGCTGTCCCGGTTTTTAGACTTGAAGAGCGTCAGCATGCGGGAGGCAACAGAGGGCAGGGTGCCCGTCTGCTCCCTTGCCCGCTCACAAGGAGGGATCAGATGAGTTTGCTACCGAGTCGCACCAGCCTGTTTGATGACCTGTTCCACGACATGGCCTCCGGCTTCTACATCCGCCCCCTGCACGGGGACCCGTTGCCCAGCCAGATCAAGCTGGATCTGCGGGAGAGCGGGGATGACTACCTGCTGCAGGCGGAATTGCCCGGGGTGGCGAAGGAGGACATCCACGTGGACGTGCACGGCAAGCTGGTGACCCTGAAGGCGGAGATCCGCCAGTTTGACAGCCAGAACAAGGATGAACGGGCCCTGCGCAGCGAGCGCTATTATGGCAGCGTGTCGCGCAGCGTCGAGCTGCCGGTGGAGGTGTCGCCAGAGCAGGTGAGCGCCCGCTTTGACAACGGCATCCTCACCCTGCGCCTGCCCAAGCAGGCGGCCAGCCCCGCGCCCCACCGCATCCCCATCGAATAGGCGGTCAGTGAACGAGGCCCCGCACTGCGGGGCCTCGTCATTCAGGGCTGCTTGCGCACCAGATAGGGGGCAAACTCGGGGGTGTGGCTGGCGGCAAAGCCCGTGGCGGTCTTCTCGATGAGATAGACCGCCAGCTTGTGCTCCCTGGCAAAGGCCATCGCCCGCTCGGGGCCCATCACCATGAGGGCGGTGTCGAGGGCATCGGCCTCCAGGGCCGTGGGGGTGATGACGGTGGCGGAGACCAGCTTGTGGGTCACGGGCTCGCCGGTGGTGGGATCGATGATGTGGGAGTAGCGCTTGCCGTCGAGCTCGTAATAGTTGCGATAGCTGCCAGCGGTGCTCACCGCCATGCCGTTCGGGGTCACCACATCCTCGATGGCGCCCGGTCTGTCCGAGGGCTCGACGATGGCCACCCGCCAGGGATTGCCCTTGTCGTTGTGCCCCTTGCTGCGCACCGCCCCCGCCACCTCGATGAGGTAGTTGTGGACCCCTTTTTGCTCCAGCAGCCCGGCTATCTCGTCGGAGGCCGCACCCTCGCCCAGGGTGGAGAGATCCAGATAGAGATCTGGGATGGCCTTGCCGAGCAGGAAGTGATCCCCCTCGGGGGTCAGGGTGAGCTTGTCGATGCCGACCCGCTCCCGCGCCTTGGCGATCTGCTCTGCGCCGGGCCGCCTGACCGGGCGCTTGTCCGGCCCGAATCCCCACAGATTGACCAGGGGGCCCACGGTGACATCGAGAACCCCCCGGGTGAGGTGCCCGGCGTCAATGCCCTGTTGCACAATCTTCGCCATGGTGGCCGGGATGACCTGGGGGGGCAGCCCCGTTCCCTGATTGAAGCGGGAGATGAGGGAGCCCGGATCATAGGTGGAGATCTCCTTGTTCAGGCGTGCCAGCAGCGCCTCCACCTCCTGTTGCAGTGCTCCCTGTCCGCCGGGGAAGGGGTCGCTCAGGGTCACCGCATAATAGGTGCCCATGGTGTTGCCCTGGATGCGGGTCTGGGTCGGGGCCGGCTGGCAGGCGCCAAGCAGCAGGATCAGGGAGAGCAGCAGGGTGCGCGCCAGCGCAGGCGCAAAGGGGAACTTCATCTCTCATTCTCGCGGGAGTCATCGACGGGGGAGCAGCTTAGCCAACGGCTGCGGTGTTGGCGAGTGGCCGTGGGCGGGAAGGCCGCAAATAATTAAGCGGGACGGGGATGTGAGCAACCCGCTTTGGGCCCGGGGTCGGGAGAAAAGAAGTGACCGGGCCCTCAGGCTGGCCCAAAAGCGGTCGTCCTTCGGTGACATTTGAATATAATGAAGATCGATCCTGACAGCATCTTTGCGGGTCGCGCCCACGGGGGCGAGATGCCTGTGCTGTCATCCTTCGTCAATCAAAGGAGAACGTGATGAAAAAGGTGTTAACCCTGCTGCTTCTTGGCTCCCTCGCCACCCCGGTCCTGGCCGACGAGTGCGCACTGGTGATCGAAGGCAATGACGCCATGCAGTTCAACCAGACGGCGATGAGCGTGCCGGCCACCTGCAAGGAGGTGACGGTGACCCTCAATCACACGGGCAAACTGCCGGTGGCCAACATGGGCCACAACTGGGTGCTGGCCAACACCGCCGACTATCAGGCCATCGCCACCGCCGGCATGAGCGCCGGGGTCGATCACGACTACCTGCCCAAGGATGACCCCAGGATCCTGGCCCACACCAAGCTGGTGGGGGGCGGCGAGAGCACCAGCGTTACCTTCAAGACCGACGGCCTGGCGGGCAAGGATCTCACCTTCTTCTGCTCCTTCCCGGGCCACTTCGCCCTGATGAAGGGCAGCTTCAAGGTGGGGTAGTGCCAAGGACCGTGTCGCCGCCAGTACAAGCAAAAGCCGGGAAGGTCCCGGCTTTTTTGTCTTCGCTTGCGCTGCGTCGCGGTGCTTTCATGATCTGGTCTGGGGTGGCAAGGGGATGAGCGGCGTAGAATAGGCCGCAAATGGGCCAGTGGCCCGCCTACGCCCCTTCGGAAAAGAGAGCATGAATGCAGTGAAATGGATGCTTGGCTGTTGCCTGATGCTGCTGTGTGCCATCGCGCTGGCCGCCGAGCCCCCGGTGAAGAAGAGCCGGAGCGGCATCTGTCACCCCAAGGGCGGCACCTACTACAGCCGCACCAGGCACTATACCCCCTATGACACCATGCAGGCCTGCCTCGACAGCGGGGGCCGTGCCCCCCGGCGTTAAACGGCGGCTTGCTTGGGCTGCAGGGTAAAGAAGGCGAGGGTGGTCTTCTTGCCGCACTCGAAGCGGATGTTCTCCTCCCCCTGCACCACCAGGGTCTCGCCCGGTGCGACCTGCTGTCCCTGCACGGTGAGCTGGCCCTCCAGCAGGTGGCAGAGGTAGCACTTGTCCGCCTCCAGGGTGAGGCTGAGGGGGAAGGGCAGGTTCAGCACCCGCACGTTGGCGCTGATGCGCGCCGGGTGGTAGATGAGCCCGAGATCCGTCACCTCTTTTTTCAGCAGCTCGCAGCGGGTCTCGTTATCCCCGCTGAAGTGGGCCGCCTCGAAGGTGGCGTAGGGGTGGCCGTTGAGCACGAAACCGGCACCGCTGACGGGCAGCAGGATGCGCTGGTAGCCGGGAAAGCGGGAGAAACTCCCCGCTTCCTTGATGGGGGCCGAGCTCAGCCGATAGTCAAAGTCGAGCTTGTCCAGGGTCGAACCAGGGGGGGAGATCAGGATCTGGGCCGTGGTGCCCTGCCTGTTCTTCCAGGGCATTTTCAACTGGTCGGACTCTTTAATCAGGGTGATCACGATGGCGCCTCGGCGGGAAGGGGAGAGTGGGGCCAGTGATACCATCTCCGGGAGTGGCTCACAAGGCGCCGCCAGCACAGGCCGCGCTGGTTGGCCACAAATCAGGCAGCGGATCCCCTGACGCTGACCCTAATCGGTCGACTCAAGCCCTTTTTCTATCTTGTCCAGCAGTTGCTGCAACTGCGCTATCTCCGCCGGCGTCAGCAGGGAACACAGCCGTTCGTCGAGCCGTGCGGCCTCCTGCTCCCCCTGGTTGACCCGCTCGCAGGCCAGCGGGGTCAAGGCCAGACAGATGCTGCGTCTGTCAGTGGGATGGGGCCGCTTCTCGATGAGCCCCTGTTTCTCCATCTCCTGCAGCAGGCGCGTCACCTGCGCCTTGTCGCGGCCAGACCGCTGTGCGATTAGCTGCGGCGTGGCGGGATCCAGCGCATGGATCAGTTGCAGCACCTTGTAATGGAGGGGGCTAAGGGCGATCTGCTGTGCCCGGAAATGCTGCGTCATGGCGATTTTGTACTGATCGAGGATCCGGAAGAGGCGGTTTGACAACCTCATGGTTGATAAAGTCAACTTAAAAGGGTTTAATTGATTTTATCAACCATATGGGCAAAAGCCCAGCCCGAGAGGAGATGAAAGATGCCACACACTTATCGTGTACAGGTCCAGGCGCTGGACCGCGAGGTGCCCCCGTTGCAGTTCGACTGCCAGAATCACGACGACATCTTTGCCATCCTGGCGCTCAGCAAGGGGAAGCTGGCCATGTCGGAGCAGGAACATCAGGCGTTTATCGTCGGGTTGAAGCTGTTTGGCGAAGTCATGATGCAGCATCGCAAAGAGGAGCTGTTCAAGGGGTTTCTCCCCCATTTCAAGCAATTCATGGGGCAACTGAAACGCACCGCCAGGGGAGAGGAGGCCGTGGTCGCCCCTTCCGAGTGACCCTGCCCTGACCCCAAGGGCGAGCGCTCCCGCCATCATGCCTGATGCAAAGGAAACCCCGAGGTTGTGATCCCGGTGCTGTCAAAGCGGCGGCGGCCCGCTACACTGGCAGCTCGTTTCACGGAGGACCCATCTTAAATGCGAAAGGGGACTCCCTCCGACGTAGGTGGGAGGGGAATTTCGCCGGGGCGTCAGCCCCGCTG
>NZ_JAPDBZ010000161.1:0-8718 GCF_027705505.1 Aeromonas sp. QDB56 | reverse complement strand
ATGAACACAATCAAGCCAGATAGCCAGATAGCCAGATAGCCAGATAGCCAGATAGCCAGATAGCCAGATAGCCAGATAGCCAGATAGCCAGATAGCCAGATAGCCAGATAGCCAGATAGCCAGATAGCCAGATAGCCAGATAGCCAGATAGCCAGATAGCCAGATAGCCAGATAGCCAGTATAAATCTCGCCAATAAGGTCAATACTGAAAAGTGTCAGAAAATCAGCCCTTCTGATCTGGTACTGAGTTTCTCGGCGGTATGGTTGAGCAAGGTGAGTATGGGGGCAGGGCCGCCGGGCACGGAGTCTGCGGTGTCGCCGGGTCCAGGCCTGGCCTTGTCGGCGTCAGCCGCAAGGGCTGGCGAGAGGGGGTCGGCGCAGCCGCTTGCTCCGGATGTGAGTGGGGGCTCTTTGGTTGGCGCGGTGTCGGGGGTGTTTGATGCTGCTGCCGTGTTACTGACAGATTTAGGGGTCTCTTCAACGCGGTTTTTACGGGGTCTTGTCATGATAGTTTCCTTACAACATCGTTAGATAACCAGAGATTGCGATCTCCAGATCATCGGTAGATGGGTCATAGATAAAGGGTCATAGAAAACGCGATAGCGTGACAGGACCGACTCCATCACTGTCACAGTGATCTCATTCGGTCCTTGGCGGATTGACGGTGGTGTGACTTAACCGGCAATGCGGCTAATGCCGAGGTGATGACCGATAAGTCATCCAGATAACCGGCAAATGGAATGGGATCTGGTACCACGTCGAACGGGTTTACCAGATAAGCCAGCGTACCGATGATGAGCGCATAGCACCAGACCGGCAGATCGCCATCCGTGAGCAGGACATACAAGAGCACGGCCTTCTCCAGCAGCTCCTTAATCCCCTTGATCTCTTTTAACTTGCGCATGATGTCGCTATGGCTGGGATTACTCATGGTGCATCCCCTCCAGGGTGGTGATCAGCGGTGCATCTGAGTGGATCAGCAGGTAAATCCCAGCACCCTCATCGTTGAGAATGGCCAGCAACAAACGCCAATCTTCGGATATGGCGAACTCTTGCTCCGGGTAACGCAAACCGAACATCACCTGATTCTGGGTATGCTGTGGCATGGCTTGGAACTCACTCACCGAGTCCGTCATCTCGATAATGACCAGACTACAACCGGTCGTGTCCCAGAATGCTCTTGCCTCCTCTACTGATGAAAAGGGCTCGATAATCCGTTCCATGACCGAGACATGGAGTGCCGGGTAGGCCGCGAGCAATGTCTCCTCCGGCCATTCCATACAAGTTTTCATCGTGTTTCTCTCCAACAAAAAGGCCCTTAAGCTCAGATGAACTTAAGGGCCTGGGAACTGTGAAATGTGGACCAACAGCCGATGTGACAGCGCTGTCTGGTAATTAATATCTGTTTATAAACAATACCTTTTCGGTCACTCCGCCTGGATCATAGACGAGAGACCTTCGCTGATATTGCGACTGCGCTCAGAAGTCAGCTTTGCATACCGCTGGGAGGATTGAATGCTGGCGTGGGCCAGTTGCGCCTTGACGTCATACAGGCTGTATTGCCCGGAAGAGACCAAGGCACTGGCGACCGAATGGCGAGCTGTATGGAAGCAGACCTCATCGCGGTCTTCGATACCGGCTTTCTGCAACACCCGTTCATAGGCACATCTGGGTTCACCGATGGGCTTGCCCTGACAGCGAATATGCTGGCTCGCGAACACATAGGGATTACCGGCTATTCTGGGGAGCTTCTCCAGAATATTGATAGCCAATGTGCTCAGGTAAATGATCCGGCTCTTGCCATTCTTGGTTAGGGGTACGAACAGCGTCTTATCCTCCCAGTTCACATGTTCCCATTTAGCGAGTAACACCTCTGACTTTCTCGCCCCCGTCAGGTAGAGCATCGCGATGAAGCTGCCTGCGGCTTGATTGCGATCCTGCAATGCCACCTCAATGACCCGTTTCATCTCTTCAATCGATAGGAAGCGCGTCCTGGCATTGTCCTCCTTCAACAGCTTGATCTTGGCCGCCTCATTGGTGTCCAGAATACCCCAGCGCACCGCATAGCTGCCCATGGTCTTTAACTGGGCCAACACCCGGTTGGCGGTACTCGGTGCGTAGGCGGTCTGCTGAGGGTCGTTGGGGTGAACCATCTCCGATTGCAACTGCAGGACATCCATCGCCTTGAGTTGCCGGTAACGCATGGCACCAAAGCGTGGTTCTATGTTGTGTTTGAACCGCTGAATGTCGCTGTTGATCGATCGTTTGCCGATGGTCTTGAGGTGCGGCAAAAAGGTCTGCCAGAAGAACTCCGAAAGGGTGGGCTCAGTTTTGTAGCTATCCCGCTCTGCTACCGGGTCGATGCCTTCTGCCAGCATCGCCTTGTACTTGCGGGCAATGGTCCTGGCTTGGCTCACGTCAATATCTCCGAATCGTCCCAAAGCGATGCTGCGCTTCTTGCCCTGGAGGGTATAGCGCAGTAGGAAACGCTTACTGCCCTGGCTTTTTCCTGACAAGAGTTTTAAGCCAATGACCTCTGTATCGGAGAACTCCAGTTCAGTAGCGCCTGCGTCTCGTAGTTGTGCGGGCAAAGCCTTGATGGCTGCATTGGTAAAGCGAAATTTGGTCTGCATAGATACCTCCGATGATGGGTTAGATCATGGGATTAATATCTGTTTCAAAGGTGATTCAATGCGGGTTTAGGAGGGGGTGAAGAGGAAGGAGTAACGGTGAGCGGCACTTGCTTCAGCACCAGAGACAGACCCCGGAAAAGTCCGGAGCAGTAGCCTACCAAACGTCCTTGGCTATGTTGGAAGACTGAGCAGGTTGTTCGCAGCGAGTCGCAGGAAGTAGTAAGTCGCTTAGACAAGAAATGGACAAGAAAGGAAAAGTGAGAGAGTGGAAACGTTGGGGAGCAGAAACAAAAACGACGCAATGAAGCGTCGTATCTGTTTAATCTGTAAGGCTTTTTTCTTCAATTTTAATGGTGCCTGAGGCCGGAATCGAACCGGCACGCCGCGAACGGCGAGGGATTTTAAAACCCAAAGCTACGGCCATGGGGGGATAATGGCAGCTTTAACGGGTTGATTCAATGGGGTTACGGTTATTTCAGGTTACGTTTAAGCAAGGCAGGAGTTCGCGGAATTTCGCGTCGCCAGGGGAGAGATGATGAAAAGCCGCCAGAGGACGAAAGGCGGCTTGAGTTACGGGGGTAAAGGTTTACTGGGCGTTACGCCTCTAGCCGTGCGAGGATGGCGTCACCTTGGCGCAACGCTTTGCGCACGGTTCTCTTATCGCCGGGCCAGTTGGGGATGCGGGAGATGTTCCCCCACGACTCAGCATGCCATTGCAGGTACGTGCGCAGGAAACGAGCCTCTGAGCCTGTCAGCGTCAGAACCTTGCCGTCACACTCCAGTTTGGCGACGATTCTCTCTGCACAGTCCGCGCGGTGGTCTGCCACGTCCATCTGGTGCTTAATAGCATCACGTTCGGCGGTCAGTGCGGCGATATTCTCAACGTCCAGCTCGTCCAGCTCGTCTTTGAGGCGAGCGGTCAGTTCCTGCTCTACGTCTTTCAGCTCGGCGTTGAGGTGGTCTAGGTGGGCGCTGAACTCTGCCCCCGCAGCTTTGATGCTGCCGTGCAGGTTGAGCGGGCCTTCTTCCAGAAACAAAGTCAGCATTCGTTATCTCCTGAAAACGGGCCCCGAAAGGCCCGGTTGAATTGGTTACTCGGCGGCCTGTCCGTTCTGCTCGGCTTGGGTCTTTGGCTCCGCCCGTGGTGCCAGTGCAGCTTCGTCGAATCTGGAGGCTAAAGCCTGCTCATCGACATTCAGACCGATTTCGCGGATGGTGCGGTCTACGACATTCGAGAGGCTCGAATAGGCGCTAAAATCGCGCTCATTTGCGGCGGCCTCGGCCAACAAGTCTGGGTAGTGGTTGAGAGCCGCAGCCGTTGCCACCTCGGGGGTTAGGCCGCTCAATGCTTGAGGCACACGGGCCATCGCAACGGCGATTTCCCCGCTATCAGCTATCGCGCTGCGGAACTGCTCATCAGTTAAACCCGCTGCCTTGAGACCGGCAACAATCTGAACCGCATCGGCGAGGCTGACGGAGTTCAGCACCTTGGCAACTTTGGCCTCGTGCGCGTCAGTACGGGCCAGCAGTTCATTGCCGAACTTGTCCAAATCGGCCTTGATGGCTTTGCCGTGCTGTTCTTGCAGCCGCTTATAGAGCGGGGATTTCTCGCTGCGGCTTCGGGTCGTATCGGAGTTCAGGCCGTTGAAGGCATCGATTGCCTGGTTGACTCTCAGGGCCACACGATGATGACCAACAGCCCCGTTGGGTGAGGTCTGGAATCCGCGAATAAGGGTGTCGGTGTATTTAGTAAGTGCCATTTTTTGAATCCTCTAGTGTTTGAAGTCGATACAGCGTCCATCGATTGAGATCACGATGATGCGGCGGTCTCCCGCATAGTTACGGCTCGCTTCCTGGTACTCGGAGGCGGTTGATGCGAAGAACGTAATCTTGTTGCCGTCCTCGATGATGTAGGAGCCCCTCCGGCGGTCGTCAGCGGCGACCGGGGTGCAGTCGTGCATCTCGATGACGGTCGGGAACTGGACGGCCTTCTCCAGCGCCTCCAGGCGTGCTAACCGCGCTTGTAGCGTCATAGCCATGCCTCAACCCTCCAACAGCGTCGTGTAGCGGCGTCTCAGCGCTTCCCGCTGGGCCACGTACTGCGCCCGAGAACTCGCGTAAACGACCAACTCGCCAATCGGGCTCCCGGCGATGGCTATATCGACATGCGTCCCACAACGGGCATCATCAGGCGCAACCTCAACGTGTCCGATGAAGCGAAACCCGGCGAGGACGTGCGGGCCGTATGCCTTTTCGAGCCTCCGCAGGCGGTCGTGTCGATTAATCACGGGCGCTTGCCTCTTCGAGGGCTGCCAATCGGGCCTCGAAGGTCTCAAGCTCGGCCAGCTTCGCCGCTATCAGTTTGCCGTCGAGGCTGTTCTCGGGGGTTATTGCGCGGAGCGTGGGGATTACTCGATCGAGTACCATCCGGATGGCCATGCAATCGGCCTCGGCTACCAGTGCGGCCAATTTTGCCAAGGCGTCAGCGGTCAACTCTTCTGGGATCTGATTACGCTTACCCTTCGCCCCTTTTGGCCGCCCTGCTGGGTTGCCGCTTTCACCTTTGCGAAACCGACCCTTTACTACTATTCTATTATCCATACGAGTCCCCAAATGTTTCTGATAGTAGATCAGATGTCCGCAGCAGGGGCAACTGCTTTTGTCCTGTAATTGAGCTGTTATTTACAGATAACGGATTGATAATCAGATGGCGCGCCACTGGTGGCGGGAGCTGGCCAGATAGTGGCACTGAAAACGGCGCGAAAATAAGTGATTTCACGCCCCGGCCCCCTCCCGGTACACCCTGCCCGGCCTAGTGGAATCCTCACCATCTGGGTGCGTGATTTCCTGAGCCCGCCCCGGCCCCCTCCCTACATGCACAGGGCGGGCGGGCCCATATTCAGTGGTAATACAACTCTATTACCACACCTCTCCAGATTGAGCCCGCCCGCCCTGGGTATGTAGGGGGCTGAGCGGGGCGGGCCCACCCCTTGGCTCGTTAGTGATATTCCTGTTCACTATCCGGGCGGGTGATTTCGCCGTTGTCCAGTAGGATAAGGCCGTCGCGTTCTAGTTTGCCGAGCCATTCTCGGCCCTTTCTATGGTTCCATGTGCCGTTCTGCTTCATCGAGGCCATAACTGCATCCCAGGTGGTAACACCTTCTGAGATGTCCCACAGCGCGGTAATTGCCTCATACACAGCCCGATGGCCGGCGGATAGGGTCGGCTCTGCTGACTCGTCCTCGATGATGGGGTCTCTACCATTGGCAGAGACCACCAAGCTCGGGACGTCTTCGCCGTCAGCATCGGTACATATAACCCGCTCGCTTAGGTCATAGGATCTGGCTTCGGCCTCCTCGGAGTCCTTCTGCTTGGTGCAGGCCAGCACCAGCGCTTTTGCGCCCCCAGGTTCGCGTTTCACCAGGAACTCGGTATCGAGCGCTGCACGAAAGCTCGAACTACCCCGCGCCCCTTTCGTTTCGTCCTTACCAGAGTGGTGAACTATCAAAACGGTGGCTTTCGTTGCAGCCTTGACGGCATCGCAACCGGCGATGAATGCGCCCATATCGCTGGCTTTGTTTTCGTCGGCTCCGCCAAAACAGCGAGCCAACGTATCGATGATGACCAACACCACGGGCAGCCCCGTTGTTTGCTCCACGTGCTCGGCGGCCAGCTTCAACTGCTCGACCTGCAACGGGGCTGCCACGAACACAGGTTGATTGATGCAACACAGGTTGGTTACGTTTTCCCCGTCGTTGTGCGCCAGGGCCCATGCCTTGATTCGACGGGGGACGCCTGTTCCACCTTCCCCCACCACGTAGAGCACAGCCCCCTGCTCCACCTTTTTCCCGTCCCAGCTCTTCCCCGTGGCTATGTGGCAGGCCCAAGAGATAGCGAGGAATGATTTATAGCTGCCCGATGGGCCGTAGATGGAGCTGGTACATTCGGCAGGCAACAGGCCCTTGATCAGGTACTGGCTAACGCGGTTGTAGCCCTCGAACCCAAAGGACAGCGGCAGGATAAGCTTGCGCGGCGCCTCGTCTGCCAAGTCATCGTCTCCCGCCACCTGCCCGCCGTGACTTGGCAGTTCGTGCGCCGCGACTCCAGCCAAACGGATGAGCGTGCCAGCGCCAGCACCCCCTGGTTTATCCACCTTGAAAGAGTCCCAGCGCTTGCGGTTGTTGTCGTAGTCATAGCTCCCCGGAAATTGGGCGCTCCACTCGTTGAAAGCATCCCAAGCCTTCTCGCTGGCCCCGCTTGCTTGATGCACTGCCATACCAATGCTGAGCCACTGCTCATCGGTGTCTAGGTGATCGAGGCAATATTGGATGTCAGCCACCGTCATATCATCGTGGTGGGCCGATGTGGTGCGCTTCTCTGTCTCTGGCTTTGCTGCTGGGGCCTTCTTCTCTTGCTTCTTCGGCGTTTCAAGCTTCATCAGCTCGTCAACGTCGATGAAGTCGCCCTCCCCCTCGTCGAACTCAGCGCCACCGGCGGGAACGAACATAATGCGGGCCGCCTCGTTCACCTGGGTGTCCAGCTTACTCTGGGGAATATCCAGGAAGTCGGCCAACACCGCTTGGCAGTGCTCAATCTCTGCGGCGCCCATCATGGGTCGATTGGTGGGGAACAGGAAGCGGCCAGAATGCGTGTCAGCGCCCTTTAGCGGGTGTTTGTGTCCGGTGGTGCTGTGGTAGAGGAAGGCGACGCGCGAGCGCTTTACCGCGCGTTTAAGCACTCTCATACTCACCTCGTCCACCGCATCCACATCGAGCCAAAGTAGGGAGCGCGACTTGGCGTGTTCCTTGTCGCGCTCCCCGTCGAACTGGGCGGAGACGTACGGCAGGCTCTTCTTGAACTCGTCGTATTCGGTTTTGCTTTCGGTGCCATCGAGTGCGGGGCGGTCGATAGCGTAGCCCCGCAGCATTTCGCAAAAGTCGGCGAACGTTTGTGTGTGGGGCTTGGGGTTTGTGTCATTTACGCGGCGACCAATGGCGAAATGCAACGGCACGCCATTCACATCGGGGGCTTGCGGGTGTAAATTAATAGTCATGTATCGTATCCTTTCATTGGTCGTTGGCCGCCTCGCTCGCCAAAGTTGCGGCGGCCAACTTCTTGGGGCCCTCTGGAACATCCAGGGGGCTTTTTATTGCGGTTTCAGCGCCGTTTTTAGCGGCAATATCTGGCAGGCCGCGTCCCGCCTGTAACGCCTCATGATTTTGCATCCGTCGGCGCATGCTTTAGCCCTGCTGTTCGGGCAGGAGTCCACCCAGCCAGAGGCCGAAAATCGGCTCGTTCACGTACATCCGCTTGCCCACGATGCGGCAGCAGCGACTGAGGCCAGGGCGCTCCTCCCGCTTCCAGAAAAGGGTCTTGAGCGTGCTGCGGGAGAATTGTGGGTACTGCTCTGCGATCTCAGCGACGGGCTTCCAGTTGCTCACTTGCTGGCTGAGCTGAACGAGGTTCATATTTTCCATCTTTGATTCCTTCTGTTTGGGTTATTACTAGTTAGCTGCGGTTATCGGTCATGCGTAGGTTGCCAAAACCACGCCCCCGATGACGGAAGATAATGAATAACGGTTTTTAGCTCTGAAAATTCCATATTATTTAGATGAATCAACGCCAGACAGCTTTGATAACGCCTCCAGCATCTGAACAAAGTCGTTATTGCGATGCATTTCCCTATAGAGCCCCAAATGGAGAGTTATCTCTGGGCTTCTCCTGGTAACGTAATCCCCGACGGTTCTCTTGCTGGTGCCTGCATACGCGGCAATATCGGCTTGTTTGCGCGGGTAACGCTCATCGATAAGCTGAACCAATGCGACAACATGCGGGTTAACAGCTCCCTTCTGCGCCCTAGGCCAAGGCTTCTTGCCGTCGATATGTTGGCGAGCGCCTTCGGCGACGAACTTCATCACCAAAGGGGGCGGGGGTATGTCGTTGGCGACCATAAAGCAGAATGCCTCTAGCACCTGATTTACTCGGTGCTTGCTGTTCCTTTGGGCCTCTTGCATATTCCGGCCGATCATGAACACCGATTCCGGTTCAACGTGAACACCATTTCCGGACCAATGTGAACGCTCAT
>NZ_JAPDBZ010000160.1:0-8778 GCF_027705505.1 Aeromonas sp. QDB56 | reverse complement strand
ACTATCTGGACACTGTGCTCGCAGCTGGCCTGCAAAAACTCTCTGAAATTTAACAGGATGTTCACGCTCTCACCCTGCCCTGCTCACCCGGCTGCACAAGGTCAATCAGGCCAAGGGCCAGTTCCAGGTCAGCCTGCCCCAGTTCAAGAAGAACCTGGGGGACATGATGGTCACCATCGACGACAGCTTCATCAAGATGCTCTCCGAGACCCTGACCACCAAGCTCTCCGCCATCGAGCTCTCCACCATGGATGCCCTCAACCAGAGCATCCCCGCCCCCATCGAGGCGGCGCTCAAGCGCAACAAGATGCAGATCGAGGGCTTCAACAGCACCATCAAGGATCTCCAGGGGGAGCTCAAGGACTTCGACAACAACATGGGCCACTACGTCCATGGCTTCGTGCGCGACACCACGGGTAATGACGGCGTGCTCTCCCAATACCTGGCCCTGATGAAGCAACAGCAGGCCATGCGCGAGCAGAGCAAGCAGGCGAGCCAGCTCATCCTCAGCATCCAGAACAAGCTGGAGGGGATCACCGCCCAGAGCCAGCAGCTGATGAACGCCAGCATCCAGGCCTCCGATCGGGTGCAGACCCAGAGTACCCTGACCCAGGGGATCAGCATCGCCATCGCCATCTTCGTCGCCATCCTGGTGGCCTTCACCCTGGGCAAGGCCATCCGCCGCCCCCTGAAAGAGCTGCTGCGGGTGCTGACCGAGGTGACCCAGGGTGACATGACCCAGCGCGTCGGCTTCAAGAGCCAGAACGAATTCGGCCAGCTCGCCAGCCAGATCAACCTGCTGATCCACCAGATGGGGGATGTGCTCAAGCAGCTCTCCCAGGCGTCGACCCAGCTCAACAGCGCCGCCCACGACAACCGCCACACCACCGAATCGGTGCGGGCGGATCTGGAAAAACAGCGTCAGGAGACCGCCTCGGTCGCCGCCGCCATGACCCAGATGGAGGCCTCGGTGCGGGAGGTGGCCCAGGCCGCCAACCAGACCCTGGAGCGGGTGCAGGATGTGGAGAAGGCCTCCGAGATGGGGCGCAAGGTAATGGCAGGCAACATCACCACCACCCATCAGCTCGCGGGCAAGCTGCAGCAGACCGGCAAGGTGATTGGCGACGTGAGCGCCATGAGCGGCCAGATTGGCAACATCCTCGACGTCATCCGCGGCATCGCCGAGCAGACCAACCTGCTGGCCCTCAACGCCGCCATCGAGGCGGCCCGTGCCGGCGAGCAGGGACGCGGGTTTGCGGTGGTGGCCGACGAGGTGCGCAACCTGGCCGGTCGCACCGCCCAGTCCACCAGCGAAATCCAGACCATGATCGAGAACCTGCAGCAAGGCGTCGCCCGGGCGGTCAACGTGATGCAGGAGTGCTCCCGCGAGATGGACAGTTGCGTGGATCAGAGCTCCCAGGCCAACAACGCCATGGAAGAGGTGCAGGGCATCGTGGTGCTCATCAGCGACATGTCGAGCCAGATAGCCTCCGCCGCCGAGCAGCAGCAGGCCACCAGCGCCGACATCGCCACCAACCTCAACCGCATCTCCGACATCTCGGATCTCAATTATCAGGGCATAGAGCGGGTCGCCGAGACCAGCCAGCAGCTCGACTCCCTTGCCGAGCAGCAGGAGGGGCTGGTCCAGCGCTTCCGCCTCAGTGCCTGATGGCCACGACCCGATACGACAAGGCCCCGCATTGGCGGCAATGCTGTTCACTTAAGAGAATTTGAGTTCCAGTCCACGTAGTATCAGGGCTAAAAAATGAGGGAGGCATGATGCCTCCCTCTTTCTATTGCAAGCCACGCTGGATAAAGGCTGAAGGAACATCGACTGGAAACAGCCTTGCTCCCCCAACTCAAGTCGCATTTATGAATAATTAGTCAAAAATGTGCTTATCTGAACAGCATTGCCCGCATTGGCGGGGCCTTGCTTTTTACTGGCATGCGGCGCGGGATCAGGCGTAGGCGATGGCGCCCTTGCCGACCCCTTCATAGGCGACAATCTTGACGAACTTGTCCCCTACCTGCTTCTTCACCTCGCGGGCGATGTAGTGGGCCAGCAACTCGATGGTGGTATCGGTGTCGATCATCTCCACCTCCGCCGCCGGCATGGCGAGCTGGAACAGCCCCTGGGGCGCCACGTACTTGAAGCCGATGTAGTGAGTGTCCCCTTCTTTCAGTGACGCCTCGGCCCGCTCGCTCAGGGCGAGTTCGCCAAGGGCCACCCTGTCCTCTTCGGTGCCCAGGTAGATGTCGGCCCAGCGCTCGGCCCAGTTGAACTCCAGCTCCTCGTCACGCTCCCCGTCCACCAGGATCTCGACGGGAGAGCGGTGGCCGTGGGCGATGCGCTGGCAGTTGCCGTCGTGCTTCTTGAGGCCGTGGCTGTAGTGATAGAAAGCGCCCTCGATGCGCTCCGAGCGCAACGTCAGGGAGAGATCCTTGATGTTGCCGGGCAGACGCTTGGCCAGTACCCCCAGCAGATAGCGGGTCACCGACTCTTTATCCACCTGGGGGGCGGGAATGAAGGCAAAGCCCTGGGTCGGGCAACGCAGGTGAATGGCGCGACCCGGACGCAGCAGATCCACGGTGCTCTCGTCGTTGTCCAGCGCGTGGACATGGACCAGGGGACATTCCGTCGGCACCAGCAGCTTGTGATCCACCTCTTCATCGATGATCGACTTGATGAGCTTCTTCACCCGACCGAAGTCCAGCAACATGCTCATCTCGTTGAGTTCGCCACTCATCTCGATGTCCACCAGCCAGCTCTCGCCCACCATGCCGCGGCGCTCGCATAAATAGCTGGAATCGATCACAGTCAAATCTCTAACAAATAACTTCATTACTCAGGCCTTGCTACAGAGAAAGTGCAGTTTGCGATATTATGACCCCGGATTATCGGCAAAGGAACTGGAACCCCCCATGAACAAATTGCTTATCAAGAATGCCACCCTGGTCAACGAAGGCCGCATCTATGCCTCCGACGTCCTGATCGAGGGTGAGCGGATCGCCCGCGTCGCCCCGGACATCAGTGCCCCCGATGCCGTGGTGATCGATGCAACGGGCCGTCATCTCATCCCCGGGATGATCGATGATCAGGTCCACTTCCGGGAGCCCGGCCTGACCCACAAGGGAACCATCGCCAGTGAATCCCGGGCCGCCGTGGCCGGTGGCACCACCAGCTTCATGGAAATGCCCAACGTCAATCCCCAGACCACCACCATCGACGCCCTCGAAGCCAAATACCAGATCGCCGCCAACTCCGCCGCCGCCAACTACAGCTTCTACCTGGGTGCCACCAACGACAACCTGGAAGAGATCAAGAAGCTCGATCCCAAGCAGTCCTGCGGCATCAAGATCTTCATGGGGGCCTCCACCGGCAACATGCTGGTGGACAACCAGGAGACCCTGGCAGCCATCTTCCGCGAGAGCCCGGTGATGATCGTCACCCACTGCGAGGACACCCCGTCCATCAAGGTGCTGGAAGACGAAGCTCGCGCCAAGTGGGGCGAAGACGTGCCCATGCGCGAGCACGGCCGCATCCGCAGCGCGGACGCCTGCTACAAATCCTCCAGCATGGCGGTCTCCCTGGCCAAGCAGTACGGCGCCAAGCTGCACGTGCTGCACCTGACCACGGCGAAAGAGCTCTCACTCTTTACCGCCACCCCGGATCTGAAGGATCTCAAGGACAAGAACATCACCGCCGAAGTGTGCGTCCACCACCTCTTCTTCAACGAGGCGGACTACGACACCCTGGGCAGCCAGATCAAGTGCAACCCGGCGGTGAAGAGCGCTGCCGACCAGCACGCCCTGCTGGATGCGGTACGCAACGACGTGCTCGACATCATCGCCACCGACCACGCTCCCCACACCTGGGAAGAGAAGCAGAACAGCTACTTCAAGGCGCCGTCCGGCGTGCCCCTGGTACAGCACTCCCTGCAGGCGCTGCTGGAGCTCTACCACAACGGGGTCTTCAGCCTGGAAACCATCGTCAAGAAGACCTCCCACGCGGTGGCCGAGCGCTTCCAGGTGCAGGATCGCGGCTACATCCGGGAAGGTTACTTCGCCGACCTGGTGCTGCTGGATCTCGGCAAGCCCTACGTGGTCACCGACAGCAACCTGCTCTACCTGTGCGGCTGGTCCCCGTTCAACGGCTACCGCTTCCAGAGCACCATCGAGATGACCCTGGTGAACGGACAAATAGCCTGGCAGAACGGCCAAGTCACCGACAAGGTATTGGGCAAGCGACTCACCTTCAACCGCTGATCTGGATGATGACCGCTTCCAGCGCGCCCTGCTTGAGATGACCCTGGTCAACGGGCAAATAGCCTGGCAGAACGGCCAAGTCACCGACAAGGTATTGGGCAAGCGCTTGACCTTCAACCGCTGATCTCGGCTTGAGAGCATCACGCCAAACGGCCACCTCCGGGTGGCCGTTTTTCCTGCAAGACAGCGGTGAGGTGCCGACAAAATGCACCACTGGTCGCACTTTGATCCGAAGTTGCTCGCAAAGCAGGCAAACGATCTCGAACCTGAATTTCCCCTGTTGACAGGGTCGGGGCATCTCCATAAACTCCCTCCCCGTCAGCCGAGCTGACTCCGTCGGTGTGTAGCGCAGCCAGGTAGCGCATCTGCATGGGGTGTAGAGGGTCGGAGGTTCGAATCCTCTCACACCGACCAAATTCCCCGAGAAAGGCCTTGTCAGACGACAAGGCCTTTTCTTTTATGGTCTTCCGCCGCGATTGTCTCTCCAACCCCTTTATGCTGTAGTAAAACCCCCTTTGCCAAGCGGCCCGCATCATGTTGCCTTCCCTTCGTACTTTCTGCACCCTTGCCCTCAGCGCCCTGCTGGTCGGCCAGCTCGCGGGCTGCGCCACCGCCTATGACAGTGAAAAATCGTTCTGGAATGGCCAGACCGGTTTTTCACAGACCCAGCTTGGCCCGGCCCGCTGGCAACTGGAGTTTGTGGGAAACGATCTGGTGGACAGGGAAACGGCGCGCAAATACGTGCTCAAGCGGGCCGGTGAGGTGGCACTGGCAAAGGGATACCCCTGGATTCGGGTCGAGACGCTGACCCTGTCGCGGGATGCCGTCAGGGTCACCCCGACCCGCCCCCAATTCGGGTTCGACGAGTACGAGCCAGACACCTTCATGGACGACATGCAGGTGGAACATCGCACCTCGGCCCTGCTCGTCTTCACCCTGGAGGCCAGCCCCCGAGACGCGCAGAGCATGGAGGCCGTTTATCTCGCAAAAATTAAAATAAACAGCGATTAATACAAATAAATCACAAGATGCATATCAAATGTAGCTAACAACAGTACAAAACTCCGAAACAAGTCACTGGATTTCCCCTTCGCGATTAGGCATGCTCCAGCACACCGGCTGTCTGGATTCCACCGCCCGGATCACAAAAAAGGACTGAGGCGGCCCCTCGCCGCCTGCACAGGCATTGCACCTATCGAAACCGGAACTCCCCCATGAAAATGAACAAGTTGACCGTTGCCATCCTCATTGCGATGTTGCTTGGCATCGTGACCGGGCAGGGTTATCGCCTGCTCGCGCCCGCACAGGCCGCAGGCTTTGCCGATGACATCACCCTGCTGACCGACATCTTCCTGCGCCTCATCAAGATGATCATCGCCCCCCTGGTGTTCACCACGCTCGTGGTCGGTATCGCCAAGATGGGCGACACCCGCACCGTGGGCCGCATCGGCGTCAAGACCCTGGGCTGGTTCATGCTCGCCTCCCTGATGTCCCTGACCCTGGGGCTGGTCATGGTCCACCTGATGCAACCTGGGGTGGGGCTCTCCCTCTCCCTGCCCGATGACGGCACCAGCTCAGGCGTGGTTGCCACCGCCATCTCCCTCAAGGATTTCGTGACCCACGCCATCCCGAAAAGCGTGGTCGAGGCGATGGCCACCAACGAGATCCTGCAGATCGTGGTCTTCTCCCTCTTCTTCGGGCTGGCCGCCGCCGCCCTGGGGGACGACGCCAAGCCCGTGGTCAAGCTGATGGCCAGCGGCGCCGAGATCATGCTCAAGGTGACTGGCTACGTGATGAACTTCGCCCCGTTCGCGGTGTTTGGCGCCATCGCCGCCATGGTCGCCAAGGAGGGGCTCGGCATCCTCGCTACCTATGGCACCTTCATGGCCCAGTTCTATCTGGCGCTCGGCTGCCTATGGCTGCTGCTCATCGCCATGGGCAGCCTCTTCATCCGCCGCCGCATCCTGACCCTGCTCGCCCTCATCCGCGAGCCCATCCTGCTGGCCTTCTCCACCGCCAGCTCCGAGGCGGCCTACCCCAAGACCCTGGATAGGCTGGAGAAATTTGGCTGCGACAAGCGCATCGCCAGCTTCGTGCTCCCCATGGGCTACTCCTTCAACCTGGACGGCTCCATGATGTACTGCACCTTCGCGGTGATGTTCATCGCCCAGGCCTATGGCATCGAGCTCTCCACGGCCCAGCAGATCACCATGCTGCTGCTGCTGATGGTCACCTCCAAGGGGATGGCCGGGGTGCCCCGCGCCTCCCTGGTGGTGATTGCCGCCACCCTCAACCAGTTCCACATCCCGGAAGCGGGCATCTTGCTGCTGCTCGGTATCGACCACTTCCTCGACATGGGGCGCTCCGCCACCAACGTGCTGGGCAACGCCATCGCCGCGAGCGTGGTGGCCAAGAGCGAAGACAGCCTGGGGGAGACCGCCCCCCTCGGCGAGGTGGACACCGCCAAGGCGTGATCCCCCCTGACCCCCATGACAACGGCCCGCCTCTGCGGGCCGTTGTCATATGCCTGATGGGGCACGCCGCGCCTCAGCACCAGCGCCTGACCTGCCGGCAATAGTCGTCATAGGCATCGCCGAATTGTCGCCGCAGCGCCTGCTCCTCTGCCAGGATCTGGAAGCGGGTAAGCCAGCCCCAGAGCAGCAGCGGCCCGAGCCACACTGCCATGCCTCCCAGATAGCACGCCAGCGCCAGGGTCCAGCAGAGCAGCCCCAGGTACATGGGATTGCGGCTGATGCGATAGACGCCCCGAGTCACCAGCACCCGGCTGCTCTCCAGCCGCTGGGGGTGCACGGTGGTGCGCTGCTGCCAGAAATGCAGAAGCGCACCGCCTCCCAGCAGGGCGCCCGCCAACCACAGCGTGGCGACCAGCACCAGCCACAGGGGCGCTGCCCTCCCCTCGCCCCGCCCCAGCCACATGGCGAGCACGATGACGACGAACAGCAGCAACGGTGGAATCCGCAACGTCAGCTTCATATTTTCTTCCTGCAACACGTGCCACGATTGACGCCGTTGAGATACACTCCCAGAGTCGGCATCTGGATAAAAAGTGAAATATATCATTAGCATAGCAACATGCCATGACCAGACCTGCCGCAGCTCGCCTCAGCGATGAGCCCAGCCTCAACTCAAGACAATAAGAAAGGACTTGCCCCATGCACAAGAAAACACTGCTCGCGACCCTGATCTTTGGCCTGCTGGCCGGCCAGGCGGTCGCCGCCCCCTACCTGCCGCTCGCCGACGACCACCGCAACGGTCAGGAACAGACCGCCGCCAACGCCTGGCTGGAAGTGGATCTCGGTGCCTTCGAGCACAACATCCAGACCCTGAAGAATCGCCTCGGTGACAAGGGCCCGCAGATCTGCGCCATCATGAAGGCGGACGCCTACGGTCACGGCATCGACCTGCTGGTCCCCTCGGTGGTCAAGGCAGGCATCCCCTGCATCGGCATCGCCAGCAACGAAGAAGCACGTGTTGCCCGCGAGAAGGGCTTCGAAGGTCGCCTGATGCGGGTGCGTGCCGCCACCCCGGATGAAGTGGAGCACGCCCTGCCCTACAAGCTGGAAGAGCTCATCGGCAGCCTGGAGAGCGCCAAGGGGATCGCCGACATCGCCCAGCGCCATCACACCAACATCCCGGTGCACATCGGCCTGAACTCCGCCGGCATGAGCCGCAACGGCATCGATCTGCGCCAGGACGATGCCAAGGCCGATGCCCTGGCCATGCTCAAGCTCAAGGGGATCACCCCGGTCGGCATCATGACCCACTTCCCAGTGGAGGAGAAAGAGGACGTCAAGCTGGGGCTGGCCCAGTTCAAGCTGGACTACCAGTGGCTCATCGACGCCGGCAAGCTGGATCGCAGCAAGCTCACCATCCACGCCGCCAACTCCTTCGCCACCCTGGAAGTGCCGGAAGCCTACTTTGACATGGTGCGCCCGGGCGGCATCATCTATGGCGACACCATTCCCTCATACACCGAGTACAAGAAGGTGATGGCGTTCAAGACCCAGGTCGCCTCCGTCAACCACTACCCGGCGGGCAACACCGTCGGCTATGACCGCACCTTCACCCTCAAGCGCGACTCCCTGCTGGCCAACCTGCCGATGGGCTACTCCGACGGCTACCGCCGCGCCATGAGCAACAAGGCCTATGTGCTGATCCATGGCCAGAAGGCCCCCGTCGTGGGCAAGACCTCCATGAACACCACCATGGTGGACGTCACCGACATCAAGGGGATCAAACCCGGTGACGAGGTGGTCCTGTTCGGACGCCAGGGTGATGCCGAGGTGAAACAATCCGATCTGGAGGAGTACAACGGTGCCCTCTTGGCGGACATGTACACCGTCTGGGGCTACACCAACCCCAAGAAAATCAAGCGCTAAGCAAATTGCTGACATGAAAAAGGGCTCCCGAGGGAGCTAATGCCGATCAGTTAAGAATCCATTGACCGATCCTCAGGCTGTGTAAGAATCCGAAACTCCTTGTTGGGTTTCG
>NZ_JAPDBZ010000159.1:0-8783 GCF_027705505.1 Aeromonas sp. QDB56 | reverse complement strand
CTATCTGGAAAAGGTACTGGATGCTGGGTTGGCTAAATTGACCTCAATTTAACAATTTGTTCACGCTCTCACCCTGGAGACATACTTGACCTTGCTGGCGTCCCCCAGTACCGCGGCGGCCACGGCGCGGCACACGTCCACGTCGAGCCCGGTCCAGGTTCCCTTGGCATCCGGGTTGGAGAACCCGGGCAGGCCGTCACCGACCCCGCACTGCACGAATCCCTTCTTCTTGACGGCATCCAGCGTACCGTCCGCCCACGCATTGGCTGCCATCAGCGACAGCGCCATCACCATACCTGCCTTGTGTATCTGCTTCATGTCACTCTTCCCTGTGGTTTGATTCGAACAGGCATCAAAATCTAGCGAGATGCCATCGTTTCCCTGCTTTTTGGCAGCTTATCCAGCCGCAGAAAAACCTGTCAATCGGTGCAATCCGGCCCAACCATGGTGCAACAGAACAAAATATCTAAACGGGGGAATATGCACTCTCAGAATCAAAAGTAGACCCTTATTTGCCAAATAGCCTGCTGCTTAAAACCCTTCTTGGCATGAGGATTATTTTCGAAAATAAATCGGCTGCACCGCATTGGGGCAGCCATTTCTGCTGACAACTGACTCATCAGATTCAGTTTTATGCCAAAAGCACCAGAGTGAGGCAGCATGACTCCATATGGAAAAATGGCGATAACAGGCAGGGAAAAGCAACAGAAAAAGAGGTAAAAGGCGGGAAAATGGCGACCTCATCTCCCGCAGGCTGGGCTTCAGAAAACCAGGAGGTCATCCTCCCCGTGGACCATCCGCAATGTCGGTGATGACGCCGTTTTCGACGGTGACAAACTGCATGAATTCCCGCTTGCCGAAGTTGTAGGTCCAGCGCTCGGCATACTTGACCGTCACTCTCGCCCCGAAGCCGTTCTCCTCGAAGCGGGTGAGATCTTCCTTGAGCATCGGCTGGCCGCAGCGAACCAGCAGCTCTGCCGTGGTGTCTCCCTCGGTCAGCAAGGCGTTCTTGCAACGCAGGGTACCTGCCTGCACAGGCAAGGCCGCCACCAGCAACAACCACAGAACAGGTTTCATTTTGCACTCCATTTGAACAGCATGGCTCCCAGCGAGATGCACACCAGGGCGAACACCATGACCTGACCCAGAGGGCCTGCCACCTCCTGCCATCCCGCCCCTTCCAGCATCACGGCGCGGGCTGCTTCGATGATCTGGCTGAGGGGCAGCCTGGCCGCAAGCTGCTGCAGCCAGGCGGGCGCGCCTTCCAGAGAGAACCAGACACCGGATAAAAACATCATGGGCAAGCTGATGAGATTGAGCAAACCGCTCGCCAGCTCCTCGTTCTGCAGGCGAGCGGCGATGAGCAGGCCAAGGGAGGCCATGGCCGTTCCTCCCGCCAGAGCGATCACCAGCAGCAGCCACCCCGACCCGATGAGGGGCACATCCAGCAGCCAGTAGGCCGCGCAGAAGACCAGCAGGCTCACCACCAGGGTGATCAGCACCCGTGACAGCAACTGGGCGAAGAGAAACTCCAGCGCGCCGAGCGGCGTGGCTCGCAGCCGTTTCAGCACCCCGTTCTTGCGATAACGCACGATGACAAACCCGACCCCGAACAGGCCGGAGAACATCAGGTTCATGCCGATCACCCCGGGCAGCAGCCAGTCGCCGTAGCGGATGGCGCGCCCGCTCAGGGACTCTCTTTGCAAGGGCTCCTGCACCGCCTGGCGCAGCAGATACTCGGCCATGGCCCCCTGAGGGGCATCCGGGTTTATCCAGTAACGCCCCCCGGCGGGTGAGAGCAGCAGGTCCAGCTGATGGTGACGGACCTTGAGCTGGCCCCTCGACGCCTCGTCATAGGGGATGATCTTGAGCAGCGGCACGGCGCGCAGCGGGGCATAGGTTGCGGGTAGTTCCCCCACCACCCCGATCTGCACCAGCGGTTTGGGCGGGCCGGAGAAGATGAGGGAGAAGCCGATGACCAGCAGGAGCGGGAAAAGCAGGTTCCACACCAGGGCCGCGCGATCGCGTACGAACTCGAGGGTACGGGCAAAGAAGAGCGCCCCGATGCGCTTGAGGGATCCCTTCATCGTCCACTCCCGGGATTGCATGTCGGCAAGGCGTACCGCAGCACGGAGGCCACGGTCAGACAGAACTCGGTCATCCCTCTCATGCGCCGCTCCGCAGGCTGTGACCGGTCAGGTTCAGGAAGAGATCTTCCAGATTGGGGGAGCGCACCTGCATGCCGGTGAGCGGCACACCAAGATCCAGCAAGGCTGGCAGCAGGGTCGCCACGTCGGGGCAACAGAGCTCCACCTGATCGCCGACCGGACGCAGGGGATAGCCGAGTCCAGCCAGGGCCGGGTGACCCCCAAGACGCACCAGCACGCCGTCGAAGTGTTGCGCCAGCAAGGCAGCCGGCGTATCCAGACTGAGCAGGTGGCCGTGATCGACGATGGCAATCAGATCGCACAGCTGCTGCGCTTCGTCCATGTAGTGGGTGGTGAGCACCACCGTCTTGCCCTGGGCCTTGATCGCCTCTATTCGCTGCCAGAAGTGGTGGCGCGCCTGGGGATCCAGTCCTGTGGTGGGCTCATCCAGAAACAGCAGTTCGGGATCCCCGAGCAGGGCCAGGGCCAGCAGCAGGCGCTGACGCTGGCCCCCCGAGAGCTTGCGACTGTCCCTGTCGATGAACTCGCCCAAGGCGCACAGATCGATGAGCAGCTCCCGTGGCAAGGGATTGGGGTAGAGGCTGGCGAACAGACGCAGGGTATCGCGCACCGTCAGGAAATCCTGCAGCGCCGTGTGCTGGAACTGGATGCCGATGCGGGAGCGATAATCCGGGCCGCGCGGGGCGCCGTGAAACAGGATCCGGCCGCTGTCCGGAGTGAGGATCCCCTCCAGCAGCTCGATGGTCGTGGTCTTGCCCGCCCCGTTCGGGCCGAGCAGGCCGAAACAGCTGCCGGCGGGAATGGCAAAGCTGAGCCCGTCCACCGCCTTGACGCCGGGGAAGTGCTTGACGAGATCGACGACCTCGATGATGGCTGCCATGGCGTGTCTCCCTCACATGGCCGGAATGGACGACGCTCTGACTATATCCAAATCCCCGCCGAAGGCACATGGCCCGTTTGGGCGGCCCAAAAACAAACGGCGACCTCAGGGTCGCCGTTTGCATCACGCCAGCCGGATCACAGGATGTCCAGCAGCTCCACTTCGAATACCAGAGCAGAGTACGGCGGGATAGAGCCGGCACCACGGGCACCGTAGGCCAGATCCTGCGGAATGTAGAGCTTCCACTTGGAGCCAACCGGCATCATCTGCAGCGCTTCCACCCAACCGGCGATCACGCCGGTCACCGGGAACTCGGCCGGTTGGCCGCGCGCAACGGAGCTGTCGAACACGCCACCGTGGGTGAAGGTACCGTGGTAGTGCACGCGCACGGACTGACCGGCAACCGGCACGGCGCCATTGCCTTCGACCATGACTTCATATTGCAGACCGGAGTCGGTGGTCTTCACTTCGGCGCGCTTGGCGTTGTCGGCCAGGAAGGCTTCGCCTTCGGCGGCAGCGGCCTTGGCGGCAGCTTCCTGCTCTTCCTGCATGCGGGCGGTGATCACCTGGAAGGCATCGTTGATATCGTCACGGCTGACCGCAAACTCCAGGCCGTTCAGGGCATCTGCCAGACCTTGTTGCAGGGCCGGGATATCCAGACCGGCGAAGGCTTGCTGAGCCAGTTGGTCGCCCATGTTGCGGCCGATGCCGTAGCTGGCCTTCTGTTCGATAGAGTCGTATTGGGACATTGAGAGGTTGCTCCGGGTCCTGATGGTAAAAGAGACGGGATGATAACAGACTTTTTTGCACCGTGCTGCCAAGACGCCCCTCAATTGCCCGCCGGTGGGAGACGCCTCACATCGGCCCCCTCATCCCCACCCCTTCTCCCGCAAGGGGAGAAGGGAGCAAAACAGAGCACCATATCGCCGCACGGCCTGTATCAGGCCCTGTCCAGCAACGCCCGCACCGCCGCGACCTTGGCGCCGTCGGTGATGTTGACCCGGCCGTCGTCCGAGGTGCCCATGTTGTCGTCACAGAGAGAGGCACCATGGCGCCGCACGGCCTGTATCAGGCCCTGTCCAGCAACGCCCGCACCGCTGCGACCTTGGCGCCGTCGGTGATGTTGACCCGGCCATCGTCCGAGGTGCCCATGTTGTCGTCACAAAGAGAGGCACCATGGCGCCGCACGGTCTGCATCAGGCCCTGTCCAGCAGAGCCCTCACCGCCGCGACCTTGGCGCCGTCGGTGATGTTGACCCGGCCATCGTCCGAGGTGCCCATGTTGACACCATGGGGCACCATGCCGCCGCGCCAGCCCATGCCGGACATATGTACTTCATTGACGCCGGTGAATTCGATGATGGTGCGCACGTTGTCAGCGTTGACCCCGGCCCCCGGCATCAGGCTGGCCCGTCCCGCCAGCGCCTGGTGCATGGCTTGCAAGGTTTCGAGCCCCGCCAGCGCGGTCGGCGCATGGCCGGAGCTCAGAATGCGCTCGCAACCCGCCGCGACGATCGTCTCGAGATCCAGCCGCCAGTCGGAGGAGAGATCGATGGCCCGGTGGAAGGTGACGCCGAGCGGCCCCGCCGCCTCGACCAGTTGCCGGAGCTTGCCTTCGGGTACCCGTCCATCTTCATCCAGCAGACCGACCACCACCCCTTGCAGGCCGGCGGCACGGGCGGCGGCGATATCCTGCAACATGATGTCGAACTCCCCCTCGCCAAAACAGAAATCCCCGGCACGGGGTCGGATCATGGCGTAGACGGGGGTGGTGGCGTGGCGCGCCACCTGCTGCATGAAACCATAGGAGGGAGTGAGACCGCCCAGCCCCAGCGCAGAGCAGAGCTCGATGCGATCGGCGCCGGCCGCCTGGGCGGTGAACAGGGATTCGAGGTTGTCGATACAGATTTCAAGACGGGTCATGATGACTCCTTGTTCGGGGAGATCAGACCCTCTGTCCGATCTCACAGATTGAGCAGGGCTGCACCGCGCACACCGCCGGCACCACCGAATCGGGCCTCGCGGATCGCCGGCAGGGCGACACCGGGCAGCAGGTGGCCGGGCAGACGTTTGGGCAGCTCCTCATAGAGGGCTGGCAGGGCGCTCAGGCCGCCCCCCAGCACCACCACATCGGGATCAATCACCGAGATGGCGGTGGCGAGGCCGGCGGCGATGATCTCGAGCCAGCAGTCGATGGTCGAGAGGGCCGCCGCCTCACGGGCATCGGCACGGGCGACGATCTGGTGGCCGCTCACCCGTTCCCCATGAACATGGTGGTATAGCCGCTCCAGGCCCGTGCCCGACGCATAGGTTTCGAAACAGACCAGGCGCCCGCAGCCACAGCGGGGACGGGGCAAATCCGGGTATTTCATCAGGATAGTGGCGGGCAGCGGGTAGTGGCCTATCTCCCCCGCCAGCCAGTTGCGCCCCTGGATGAGCTTGCCCGCCAGGTAGACGGCGCCGCCGATGCCGGTGCCTATGGTGACGCCGAGGGCGCTGCCAGCACCGTCTGCGGCCCCCTGATGCACTTCCGACCAGAGGAAACAGTTGGCGTCATTGTCGACCTTGACCGGTCGGCCCAGCAGCTCGGCCAGATCCGCCCCCAGATGGCGGCCATGGATGGCGGGCAGGTTGGCCGCCACTATGCTCCCGTCGAGGCGATTGAGGATCCCCGGAAACCCGATGCCGACGGCCCCTTTCACCCCGAAGCGCGCATCCGCCGCCTCGACCCGCTCGCGGATCAGCTGCTGCAACCCTTCGTAATCATTGCCGGGAGTGCTCATGCGCTCCTCGTGACAGAGATTCAAGGCGCCGTCATACACAGCGAACGCTATCTTGGTGCCGCCAATGTCAAATCCGTAGTACATGCCACACTCCCTTGCGGTGGACCCGGCCACCTCGGTCTGTCCAGATGGGGCACATTGTATTAATTCGCAAAAAAAATAAAGTGACCGGGGGCGAAAAACGGGAGCCAGCTCAAAGCAAACGGAACATTTGTCGCTGTTGGCAAGGTTGTCCGAGGCTCATCAGGGTGCGCTCCTGACCGTCGAACATGAAGCCGCGGCGCAGGTAGAATCCCTCGCCGATGTGATTGCCATCCAGCAGCCAGAGCCTGACGCACTCGCAACCGGCCCGGCGCATCTGCACCGCCACCGCCTGCCACAGCCGTTTGCCATGACCCTGACGCCAATGATCGGGATGAAGGTAGAGTGCCCGGATCCGCGCCGTCATCAAGCCTTCCTCCAAAGAGGGCTGCCAGTAGAGCAGGCCGATGACCACGTCGTCCTGACAGACCAGCATGGGAACGGGGCCGGGCTCGGCGAGCCGATGTCGCCAGATCTGCAGGTGGTCGGTCACCGCCAGCTGGGCCAGCATGTCGGCCCCCAGCACCTCCCCGTAGGCCGCCAGCCAGCTCGCCCGCTGCATCACCGTCATGGCGGCGGCATCGGCGGGACGCGCCAGGCGCAGGCTTACGCCTTGCACTGGGAAACCAGCCCTGATGCTTTCGCCTGCTGGTACAGGGGCTGCACCTCGGCCTGCTGGGCCTGCAGGTTGGCGATCCGGCTCTGGTCGCTGGGGTGGGTGGAGAGCAACTGGGGCGGTGCCTTGCCACCGGAGGCAGCGCTCATGTTCTGCCACAGGGTGACGGCTTCGGCCGGGTTGAACCCGGCGCGGGCCATCAGCTCGAGACCGAGTCGGTCCGCCTCGCTCTCCTGGGTTCTGCCATAAGGCAGGGCTATCCCCACCTGGACCCCGAGGCCCAGGGCGGCCATGGTGGCAGCGCCCCCAAGGCTGTCGCTGCTGCCGATGGCGGCGTCCGCCACCGCCAGCCCGATACCGGTCAGCTGATCCCGGGAGAGACGCTCGTTGGAGTGCTGGGCCAGCACGTGGGTCAGCTCGTGACCGATGACGGTGGCGAGCTGGTCCTGATTCTTGGCGACTTTCAGCAGGCCGCTGTACACGCCTATCTTGCCGCCGGGCAGGGCGAAGGCGTTGATCTCCTTGGAGTCGAACACCACCACCTCCCAGCTGGTGATGCCATAGCTGGCAGGCACCTGAGCGGTCACCGCCTTGGCCACGCAGCCCACATAGGCATTCATCCTGGCATCCGTGCTCACCTTCTCCTGCTGCTTCATCTGGGTGAAGGAGTCGGCGCCCAGCTGGTTCATCTGCTGGGGGGAGAAAAGCAGCATCTGGTTGCGACCGGTCGGTGACTGGGCGCAACCGGCCAGCAGGGCGCTGCACAAGGCCGTCAGGGCCAGTCTGGAGAGGGAAGATGCGCGCATGAGAGGGTCCTTTGCCGTGAAGTTGCCCTATTCTCGGAAATGCCGCCGCCCGGCGCAAGCCGGGCGCTGCGCCCTGCGACCAAAAAGATCCTGGGGCGCACCAATGAAAACGAGCCCGCATGGGGCTCGTTTTTCTGCAAGGGCTCGTTCTGTTACATGATGCCCAGCTTCTTCAGGTCGGCCTGAACCACCTTGGCCGGGACAGGCACATAGCCGTCCTTGGCAACGATGGTCTGGCCCGCCTTGGAGAGCATCATCTTCACAAACTCCTGCTCCATCGGGGAGAGCGGCTTGTTCGGATGCTTGTTCACATAGACGTACAGGAAGCGCGACAGCGGGTACTTGCCGGTGATGGCGTTGTCGGAGTTCGCCTCGATGAAGGTCTTGCCATCCTTGGAGAGCGGAACGGCACGTACGCCGGAGGTGACGTAGCCGATACCGGAGTAGCCGATGCCGTTCAGGGAGGAGGAGACGGACTGTACCACGGAGGCGGAGCCCGGCTGCTCGTTCACGCCACTCTTGAAGTCACCGTTGCACAGGGCGTGTTCCTTGAAGTAACCGTAGGTACCGGACACGGAGTTGCGACCGAACAGTTGCAGATCCTTGCCGGACCAGCTGCCGTCCAGACCCAGATCAGACCACTTGGTGGCCGCCTTGGCTTCGCCGCACTTGAGGGTGCTGGAGAAGATGGCGTCGATCTGCGACATGGTCAGCCCCTTGATGGGGTTGTCCTTGTTGACGAACACGGCCAGGGCATCGACGGCGACGCGGATGGCGGTCGGCTTGTAGCCGTAGCGCTTCTCGAATGCCTCCTCTTCACCGGCCTTCATGGCGCGGCTCATGGGGCCAAACTGGGCGACACCCTCGGTCAGGGCAGTCGGTGCGGTGGAAGAACCGGCGGCCTGGATCTGCACGTTGACGTTGGGATACATGCGCTTAAATTCTTCGGCCCACAGGGTCATCATGTTGGCCAGGGTGTCCGAGCCGACAGAGGACAGGTTGCCCGAGATGCCGCTGGTCGGTGTGTATTCCGGCAGGTCTTTATCCACACCGGCAGCCAGAGCGCTGACAGAAAACAGGGTTGCTGCGGTGAATCCGATGACACCAGCCAGTTTGTTGAGTTTCATCCAATCTCTCCAAGTCCAAGGTTGCAGAAGGCAATCGTCAGGTTGACGTCTATACGTGGTTGACACCCGATCGCAATGATCCGTGGGCCAGCACCACTCCTTCTCCAGTGTTACAGAAGGTCCGTTCTTTAAGACGGCGCCAGTATCTGGCCTGGCAGTGACAAATTTATGGAATTTATATGACACTTTGATGACATGGGCCGAGAATGGCCCGGATGAAAAAAGGTTCTTCGCGGGATCCTGGGAAAGTGGAAGTTGACAGACAGGGTGCTGGTAAACTGGCTGTCTCCAAACACACCACCACCATCACCCTGCTGTCGCCG
>NZ_JAPDBZ010000158.1:0-8790 GCF_027705505.1 Aeromonas sp. QDB56 | reverse complement strand
CCAGATGCCTCAACAACATCGTTCAGATCGTTTGCAATAGACATAAAAAATCCGGAACCAGTGATTGGTTCCGGATTATCCTACAGCAGAAGGATCGGTCAATGGATCCTTAACTGATCAGCATTGCGGTGTACCCGGCCCTTTCATCGCGCCTAACCGATGAACTTCAACCCCAGAATGCCGACGATGATGAGCAGCAGGCAGAGCACCCGGGCCAGGGTGGCCGGTTCGTTGAACAGCCAGATCCCCATCAGCACGGTGCCGACTGCGCCGATGCCGGTCCAGACCGCATAGGCGGTGCCAAGGGGCAGCTGTTTGACCGCCATGGCGAGCAGCAGCACGCTCACGGCCATGGCGATCAGGGTCAGCAGGGTGGGGAGGGGACGGCTGAAACCGTCGGTGTACTTGAGGCCGATGGCCCAGGCGACCTCGAACAGGCCGGCCAACAGCAATAGCAACCAGGACATAAGGCAGATTCCGCAGGAAGCAGGGTCGTCCCTGCGTATCAGGAGGCCTCGGGGCCGTCCCCGAGGGGCAGCGGGGCTGCCGGTCGGTCTCAATGATGCCCCAACTGGAGGCAGGATGCCAACCGGCTGCCCGCAGGTCGGCCAGGCCGACGGATATTGCAGCGAATGGCACAGAATATTGCGCAATTCGACTTGCGCCCGCCGTCACAATCCGTAATGTGGACAGACGCATTTTTTGCAACTCATATATTGTGAATCCCTTGTAAACGGCTGGCGCCAAGGCAGGGGTCACGGGTACCACACACGATTTCTATAAGCAGCTATCCAGGGTAGGACAATATGAAAAAAGTAGGTTTGGTCGGTTGGCGTGGCATGGTGGGTTCGGTGTTGATGAGCCGGATGCAGGAAGAGAAGGATTTTGCCCGCATTCAACCCACCTTCTTCACCACTTCCCAGGCCGGTGAGGCCGCCCCCAATTTTGGCGTCGATGCCGGCACCCTGCAGGACGCCTTCGATCTCGAGGCGCTGGCCGCGCAGGACGTCATCATCACCGCCCAGGGCGGCGACTACACCAAGGATGTCTATCCGCGCCTGAAAGCCGCCGGCTGGCAGGGCTACTGGATTGATGCCGCCTCCTCCCTGCGCATGGAGAAGGACGCCGTTATCATTCTGGATCCGGTCAACGGCGACGTCATTGAAGATGCCCTGAACAACGGCATCAAGACCTTCGTTGGCGGCAACTGCACCGTCAGCCTGATGCTGCTGGCCCTGGGTGGCCTGTTCAAGGCCGATCTGGTGGAGTGGGTGAGCGTGGCCACCTATCAGGCGGCCTCCGGTGGTGGTGCCCGCCATATGCGCGAGCTGGTCACCCAGATGGGCATGCTGCGGGATGAAGTGGCGGTGGAGCTGGCGGATCCCGCCTCCGCCATCCTCGACATCGAGCGCAAGATCACCGAGAAGACCCGCTCCGGCACCCTGCCGGTGGATAATTTCGGCGTGCCACTGGCCGGTGGCCTCATTCCCTGGATCGACACCAAGCTCGACAACGGCCAGAGCCGTGAAGAGTGGAAGGGCCAGGCCGAGACCAACAAGATCCTGGGTATCGAAAACGCCGCTATCCCGGTGGATGGTCTGTGCGTGCGGATCGGGGCCCTGCGCTGCCACAGCCAGGCCTTCACCATCAAGCTGAAAAAGGATGTGCCGCTGGCCGAGATCGAAGCTCTGCTGGCCGCCCACAACGACTGGGTCAAGGTGATCCCCAACGATCGCGACATCACCGCCCGCGAGCTGACCCCGGCCGCCGTCACCGGCACCCTCAGCATCCCGGTCGGTCGTCTGCGCAAGCTCAATATGGGCCCGGAGTACCTGGCCGCCTTTACCGTGGGTGACCAACTGCTGTGGGGCGCCGCCGAGCCGCTGCGTCGTATGCTGAACATCCTGCTGGCCCGCTGAGGTAGCGGCAGCAGGGAACAGGGAAGGCTTGGCCTTTCTTGTTCCCCTCTTCGTGCCTGTCCATAAAAAAGCGGCATCCCTTGGGATGCCGCTTTTTAATTTATCCAGTTTGACTCTTAGATGTTCTGTGCTTCGTTTGGCACGATGACAGAGGCATGATTTCCTTTCGGCCCCTGCTGCAGTTCAAAGTTGACTGCCTGACCTGCTTTCAAGGTCTTGTAACCTTCCATTTGAATCGTGGAGTAGTGAGCGAAGATGTCTTCACCACCGCCTTCCGGACAGATAAACCCAAATCCTTTTGCGTTGTTGAACCACTTGACTGTTCCGGTTGCCATACATCTACATCCTTTTATTGATTACCCTGAAGTCGTTGAGTAACCTGCGCCAGCCTTATATAACTAGGGCATGACCCCGTAGCAGACGGGCGCCGATTAGCAAGTAACCAATCTAGTCCAACTTTTAAGCGAGTCAAGAAGTTGTTAACAACCGATGTGATCTGATTAACAAGTCTATTGACAATCTTGAGCGACACGGTAGTAATCTAGAGGTACCAAAGCGCAACTATGAGCAAGCAGAAAGAACTCTTTGCTAATGAAGAGATTGCAGAGGCAGAGAAAACGAAGCTGCAACCGCCACCCATGTACAAGGTCGTCCTGAACAACGACGACTACACACCGATGGAGTTCGTGGTGGAGGTGCTGCAAAGGTTCTTTGGTATGGATCTGGAGAAGGCCACTCAGGTGATGCTGAGCGTGCATTATAGTGGTAAGGGAGTCTGCGGCACATTTACCGCCGAGATTGCCGAGACCAAAGTGGTCCAGGTCAACACCTATTCACGTAACAACGAACATCCACTGCTATGTACCATGGAAAAGGCTTGAATCTGATGACTTGATGGCGATAACGACACCGCATTGTTGCTGTACTGAGGGGAGGTGCCTATGTTGAACAAAGATCTAGAAAAGACGCTGAACGAGGCTTTCAAACTGGCCCGTGACGAGCGCCACGAATTCATGACCGTCGAGCACCTGTTGTTGGCCCTGCTGGATAACAGCTCAGCCCATGAGGCGCTGAGTTCATGTGGTGCGGATGTGGAACAGATGCGCAAAGAGATCCGCGCCTTCATCAATCAAACGACTCCGCTCATCCCCCGTGACGACGAAGACAGGGAAACCCAGCCGACGCTGGGCTTCCAGCGCGTGCTGCAACGTGCCGTCTTCCATGTCCAGTCGTCCGGCAATACCGAGGTGAGCGGCGCCAATGTCCTGGTCGCCATCTTCAGCGAACAAGAGTCCCAGGCCGCCTACTTCCTGAAAAAAGCCGAAATAAGCCGCCTGGATGTGGTGAACTTCCTGTCCCACGGGGTGCGCAAGGACAACAAGCCCGAGAGTGGTGGCAACAATGCGGAATCTGATGACGAGGTATCCTCTGCCCAGATAGAAAGCTTTGCCACCAACCTCAACCAGCTGGTGCTGGAGGGGCGTATCGATCCGCTCATCGGCCGTGATCAGGAGCTCAATCGCACCATTCAGGTATTGTGCCGCCGCCGCAAGAACAACCCCTTGCTGGTCGGGGAAGCCGGCGTGGGCAAGACCGCCATCGCCGAAGGACTTGCCTACCGTATCGTCAAGGGGGATGTGCCCGAGGTGATTGCGGGTAGCACCATCTACTCCCTGGACATGGGCTCCCTGCTGGCGGGCACCAAGTATCGTGGTGACTTCGAGAAGCGCCTCAAGGTGCTGCTCAAGCAGATTGAACGTCAGGAGGGGGCCATCCTCTTCATCGACGAGATCCACACCATCATTGGCGCTGGTGCGGCTTCCGGTGGCCAGCTGGATGCGGCCAACCTCATCAAGCCGCTGCTCTCCAATGGTTTGCTGCGCTGCGTGGGCTCCACCACCTACCAGGAATATGCCCAGATCTTCGAGAAGGACAGGGCCCTTGCTCGCCGCTTCCAGAAGATCGACATCGTCGAACCCACAGTAGACGACACCACTCGCATTCTGATGGGACTCAAGAGCCGTTATGAGTCTCACCATGGCGTGCGTTACACCGTCAAGGCGATCCGGGCGGCGGTGGAGCTCTCCGCCAAGTACATCAATGATCGCCATCTGCCTGACAAGGCCATCGACGTCATCGACGAAGCGGGTGCAGGGCAACGCCTCTTGCCCGTTAGCAAGCGCAAGAAGGTGATCAATGTGCCGGAAATCGAGGCCATTGTTGCCAAGATTGCCCGTATTCCCGAGAAATCTGTCTCCTCCTCCGACAAGGAGGTGCTGAAGAACCTGGAGCGTAATCTCAAGATGGTGGTGTTCGGGCAGGACAAGGCCATCGAGGTGCTGACCGATGCCATTCGGTTGTCACGTTCAGGGCTTGGCAACGAACGCCGACCTGTGGGCTGCTTCCTGTTTGCCGGCCCGACCGGGGTGGGCAAGACCGAAGTGACCCAGCAACTGGGCAAGGCGCTCGGGGTCGAGGTATTGCGATTTGACATGTCGGAATACATGGAACGCCATACAGTGTCCCGGTTGATCGGGGCTCCTCCCGGTTACGTGGGATTCGAGCAGGGAGGGCTGTTGACCGACTCCGTCCTCAAGCATCCGCACTCCGTCGTGCTGCTTGACGAGATCGAGAAGGCGCACCCGGATGTCTTCAACTTGCTGCTGCAGGTGATGGACAACGGTACCCTGACGGACAACAACGGGCGCAAGGCAGATTTTCGCAATGTGATCCTGGTGATGACCACCAACGCAGGGGTTCAGGAGACCCAGCGCAAGTCCATCGGCTTCCAGCAGCAGGACATGAGCCATGATGCCATGGCGGTGATCAACAAGACGTTCAGTCCGGAGTTCCGCAACCGGCTCGATCACACCATCTGGTTCAACCATCTCGACATGGGAGTGATCCATCAGGTGGTCGACAAGTTCATCGTCGAGCTGCAGGTTCAGCTGGATGCCAAGGGCGTTTCACTGGAGGTGTCTGAAGAGGCGCGCCACTGGTTGGCAGAGAAAGGGTATGACAGGGCAATGGGAGCAAGACCCATGGGCCGGGTCATTCAGGAGCACCTCAAGAAGCCCCTGGCCAACGAGATCCTGTTCGGTTCCCTGGTCGATGGCGGCATTGTGAAGGTCGAGCTGGTGAACAACAGCCTCAGCTTTGATTTTCAGGTCAACGTTGAAGCTGTCTCTCACTGACTGTGAGCAAGGCCGGAAATGACAAAAAACCCCAACCGAGAGGCTGGGGTTTTTTGCTGAATTCCTGGCTTAGCGAGAGCGGAAAACAATACGTCCCTTGGAGAGATCGTACGGAGTCAGAGCCACCGTTACTTTGTCCCCAGTCAGGATACGGATGTAGTTTTTGCGCATCTTGCCGGAAATATGAGCGATAACCACGTGACCATTTTCCAGTTCCACACGGAACATGGTATTGGGCAAGGTTTCGAGAATGGTACCCTGCATCTCAATACTGTCTTCTTTAGCCATTGAATCCTCTTGATAAGCCACAACAAAAAACCGCTGGATCATGCCGGATTTAAGGCTATGTGTAAAGTTTACTCGGGCTTGGTGTCGATTTTTTTCCATTCGCCCTGTACCAGCAGCTCATGGGGCAGGTATTGGCGCTTGTAATTCATCTTGCGGCACTCCTCCACCAAATACCCCAGATAGAGCCACTGACGACCGGTACGTCTGGCCAGTTCCAACTGGCTCAGGATGGCGAAGGTGCCGAGCGACCGGTCGGCATAGTCGGGGTCGAAGAAGGTGTACATGGCGCTCAGAGAGTGGGGAAGCAGGTCCGTGGTGGCCACGCCGATGAGGCGTCCCTCCTTGCGCATCTCCAGATAGAGGGGGGGCATCCAGTCGCAGTGCAGGAACCCCTTGTATTGGGTCCGGCTCGGTGGATACATGCTGCCATCCCGATGACGCTCACGGATATAGCGTTCATAGAGCTGGTAATACTCGGGCTTGTCGTCATAGCTCAGCACGAGTTCGAGATCCCGGTTCAACTGGCGGATGCGTTTCTGCCCACGACTCGGGGTGAAGCGTTCACTGTGTATGCGCAAGGATTGACAGGCGCTGCAGGCGGGGCAGTGAGGACGATAGATGTCGTTGCCACTGCGCCGGAATCCTGCCGTCAGCAGCCGTTCGTACCCGGCGGCGTTGAGCAGTTCATGGTCCATCAGGACCAGCAACTGCTCCTGCTCGTGACCGAGGTAGCTGCACGGGTGCCTGGGGGTCAGCCCGACCTTGAGGATCACTTCTTCACTCATAGGCTGATTCTCCTCGGTTGCCAGCATCCCTCTTGCAACGGTTGCCGGGTCAGGGTGGCCAGGGTGGTCAGAAAGCGCTGCCTTGGCCACTCCTGGACGCCTAGCGTGGCCAGAAAGTCGTTTTGCATCTGGCAGTCGATGAGGGCACCGCCGTGCCCTGCAAAGTGGCGACAGAGGGCCACCATGGCCAGTTTGGCGCCATTGTCGATGCGGCTGAACATGGATTCACCACAAAATAGTCGGCCCAGGGAGAGGCCATAGAGGCCTGCCTGCAACTGATCATCCTGCCAGATTTCGATGGAGTGGGCATGACCGAGGCGATGAAGGCACCGATAGGCGTCGATCATGGGGGCACTTATCCAGGTGCCGCTGGCGGTGCGACGGGGGGCGGCGCAGGCTGCAATGACGTCATCAAAGGCGCGATTGATGTAAATCTCGAAGGGTGTGCGGCGCAAACACTTCTGCAGGCTGCGGCCGATGTGGAGTTCCTCGGGAACGATGACTCCCCTGGGGTCCGGTGACCACCACAGCAGTGGCTGATGGGGTTCATTCCACGGAAAGATCCCGCTGTGGTAAGCTGCCAGCAATCGAGCGGGGGAGAGATCTCCCCCAATCGCGAGCAGCCCGTTGGGCTCTTCCAGCGCATGGCTGGGGGAGGGAAACCAGCACAGCTCATCATCCAGTTCGGTAAGATAGCGAGACATAAGGCAGAGGTTCATAGATGAAGGCCATTATCCTGATAGTATCCAGCTTGCTTGGCTTTGTCACGGCGCCGGCCTGGAGTGCGGTGTATGAACGCAACACGGCGCGTCCGGTGGAGCAGGTGGTCTTCGGCCAGGTGGATGCGGTGCGCAACATCACCCAGCGCCAGATGGTGGAATCAGAGCATTCCGGCTGGAAAACTCTGGGAGGGGCCGTGCTTGGCGGGCTGCTCGGCAACCAGTTTGGCGGTGGGCACGGGCGGGAGATTGCCACTGCGGTCGGAGCGCTGGCGGGAGCGGCGGCGGTGCAGCAGTTTCAGTCAGGGGGCAGCGTGGTGGAGAACAAGCTGGTGGAGCTGCTGATCCGCAACGAGCAGAACGGGCTCATCAACGTGATCCAGGATTACGATCCGGCCATGGTCTTTGCGCAGGGCGACAAGGTGCGCATCCTCTATTTCAACGATGGGGTGCGGGTCGACAAGACCTATTGAACGGTGAAGAAGGGATTGACCCGGCGGCCGCCACACAAGGGGCGCCGGGCGGTACTACACGGAGTGCCTCTGCTGATGCTTGCTCAGACGTCCTGACAGACTATCTTGTCTCGCCCGGTATTCTTTGCCTGATACAACTGGCGATCTGCCTCGCTCAGCGCCTCGTCCATGGAGAGCCGCCCGACATTGATGACGCCGAAACTGGCGCGTACAAAGAGCGATATCTCCCGGGACAGCGGTTGCTGGCGCATTTGCAGACGAAGCCCTTCCAGTCGCTTGAGCAGCACGGGAACGGGGCAGTGGGGCACCATCAGGGCAAATTCTTCACCACCGAATCGGGCTATCATGGCATCCGGGAAGAACTGGGTGAGCAGCCTGGCCAGATGACAGAGCAGCTGATCGCCGATGGCATGCCCCCAGTGATCATTGACCTGCTTGAAGTGATCCACATCGAGCACGCACAGGGAGAGCTGCGCCTGATGGCGCTGATGCTCCTCGAACCACTTTTGACCCTCGTTGAACCAGTAGCGTCTGTTGTAAAGTCCGGTCAGGTAGTCTCGGTTGGCCGATTCCTGGATGTTGTTGAACTGCTCAAGGGCCTCCAGGTTGTGGCTGACCCGGCACTGCAGCTCCTCGGGTTCAAAGGGCTGATTGAGAAAATCATTCGCCCCTTGCTTGAGGTAGCGTGCCGAGAGGCCGTGTTTGTCCGATACCGAGATGCCGATGATGGCGAGCTGCTGCTTGCTGTAGCGCTCGCGCAGCATTCGCACCAGGCTGATGCCGTCGATCTCCGGCATGTAGTAGTCCACCAGCATCAGGCGAATGGCGGGGTGCTGCTCGAGCTGCGCCAGCGCATCGCGGGCTGAATTGGCCTCGTGCACCTGCAACAACTGCTTGCGCAACTGGGCCGCGGTGCGGTGACGGGAGGTGCGTGAATCGTCGACCACCAAGACTTCGATGGCCTGGTTGAGGTAGAGGCGGTGCACCAGACCGACGGCATATTGCAGGGAGTGACGTGAATCCTTCATCACATAGTCCAGCACCCCGGCTTCCAGCCAGGCTTCCCGCTTCTCTTCGCTGATGTCGGCCGTCAGGATCACCACCGGCAACCCACGCTCCCTCAGCACATTGACAGCTTCTCCGCCGGGGGCGTCCGGCAGGGTGAGATCCACCAGGGCGACCACATAATCTTCCCCATGGCAATCGCGAGCCCCTTCAAGGGTATCGAAGGCGTCGATTTCCAGCCCGGTCTGCTGCGCAATGGCCTGGGTCAGCATGCGGCGTACCGTCAGGCTGTCTTCCACTATCATTATTTTTCGTTTCATCCTGCTCCTTGCAATAAAAAAGGTTCTTCGCGGGATCTTGGGGAAGTGGAAGTTGACAGACAGGGTGCTGGTAAACTGGCTGTCTCC
>NZ_JAPDBZ010000157.1:0-9018 GCF_027705505.1 Aeromonas sp. QDB56 | reverse complement strand
CATCGATAAGAGTAAGTTGTATAGTGCGGACGCCTAAGCTATTGAGTTCTATCTATGGACATTGTTAAGCGTCCCAGGGGCGTTGAATGGCGACGCTAGAGCGCATTCATTTCGTGCCCCATTACCTCGTGCGCAGAGAGAACGCCGTCGCATACTCCCCCAGTAGCAGCCGGCCATCCATTGAGGGCTTGCCCCAAATCTTTTGGGCAGACTATGCACCTTGGAGGGAGGCAAACCTGTGGGCAGTGGAGCGAGCAACGACTGGTGACGCTTCTCTTAAGACCGTTGCCAGTAACATGAATGGCCTTCTCAATTACGCTAAATTTCTTGAATCTCGTGATTTGCAGTGGTTCGAGTTTCCCGCTCGCAAAGCTGACCGCTGCCTGGTGCTATACCGAGGGGCGTTGATCAAGATGCGCGATGCCGGCCAGATCGGCCCATCCACGGCGTCTGAGTACATGCGCAATTGCATCATGTTCTATCGGTGGGTAAGGCATAGGGAGCTTCTTTCTCCACACGTCCAGCTGTGGCGGGAAAAACCCTACGTCGTTAAATACTTCGACCGGGTGGGGTTCGAGCGAACGATCAGCGGAACCACCACCGACCTCAGCATCCCGAACCGTAAGCGCCCAGGCCAAACGCTTGAAGATGGGCTGTTGCCAGTCTCGGAGACCGATCGCGATGCAATTCTGGATTTCGCCGCAGAGAACGCCACGCCCGAGCTCTACCTCATGTTGGCCCTTGGATTTTTTACCGGGATGCGGCTCGGCAGCATCTGTGATCTCAAGATTCAGTCTCTGGAGCGCGCCGCCCCCGACCCTTCCGCTGAAGGGCTTCTACGCCTTGCAGTTGGTCCAGGCGCAGCTCCGCCAGTGCACACGAAATTCGGTGTGACTGGCCAGGTCTGGATACCCGAAGCGTTGCGTGATGAATTGCTGGAATATGCCAAAGGCTGGCGGAGGATGGAACGAGAGGCGAAAGCCTCGCCCGAGAATCGTGATTTGCTGTTCTTGACCCGCTTTGGTAACGCCTATGGCAGGCGCGGCACCGATCAGTCATCTGCTGTGAATGTTGAGATGTCCGAGTTTCGAAAACGGGGCGTCAAAGCAGAACTACAGGTGCTCCGTAAATTCCGCTTCCATCAGTCGCGCTGCACCTTCGGTACCGAATTGGCACGTCTGGCGCTATCGGCTTGTGCCGATGTCGCTATTGTAATTGCGACGGTCAGCGACGCGTTGCTCCATGGGCCTAACTCTGAAGCCACCACCTTCAAATACATCCGATTCGTACAGGCACTGCCGATCAAACAAGCCCTCTCAAATAGCTTCATGGCGGCATTTAGCGGGATCGGCGCTGGGGCGCGGCACGATGGATAGTTCCGAATTCGACCTCACTTTCCCGATGCTTGAGTATGGGGCCACTGAAACGCCCTGGGACCTCCGGCCGCTGCTGTTTCGCGGAGGTGCAGCAGCAAAGGTGAAGCATGTGGGCCGCCAGATCGCGCAGGGCGAACTCGGCAGTCCCTTGCCGGAACGTTTCGAGCTGGTGACGCAGCTGCATGAGCACATGACTGACGACCTTGCTGGTGGCGGAAGTCGCTTCTCGGTGCAGAACAAGATCAGTGCATTGCGCCGATTCTTTGCCTGGATCGATTCAGAAAACGTGAATCTCAGTCTCGAGACGGCGGCCGACACGTTCATTCGTTGGACCGATCACTTGCTCCAGCGTCATCGAGTCGAACGCAATTTCAGCGATGGGTCCCTGTACGATCTCACCAGGCTCACGGCGACGATGCTGGACCGAGCATTGGACCGCCAAGCAAGCCTGAGCAAGAGCACACGTATTCGCAAGCCGCGCGGCAAAGGCAAGGTACATACGAGCAAAGCGGACAAGCAGAATCTGCAAAACACCTTCGCATTCGGACACCTTCTAGCTGACGTATGCGAGGCATTGACCTGGAGGGGGACAATGGCCCCCCTCCCAGTTTGTATTTCGTTACGCACCGGCCAAGTGCTGGAACTATGGTCGGGATTGCAGAGCCCCGAGAAAGTAGCGGCCCGCCGTACCAGGCCGCAAAACCAAGCGCAAATCGAAGCATCCCTGGCGGCGCGTGCCGCCCACGATGCAGATCGGACACTGCGGACCCGTTTCCCCATCGTCAATTTACGGATCGAGAGTGAATTGCTGATGTTCATCGCCCAGACCGGTCTGAACCTCCAGCAAGCACATACCCTGCGGGTTGAGCAGTTTCATTACACCAGCCACATAGACGGCTACCAGGTACGTACCTACAAAAATCGACGGGAAGGAGAAGTGCTATTCGAGATCTTTGCCAGTTATCGAGAGTGGTTCGAGCGCTATCTCGAATGGCGTTCCGAATGGTTTCCCAATGAACCGGATGGTTTGCTCTTTCCGCTTATACGTAGCGGGGGACGAATCCTAGAAGAGGCGACGCAGTTCACGAACGTTACGCGCATCTGCCGCGAGCTTGGCATACCGATAGTGAGACCGCGAAAACTGCGCGGGACGCGCATCAACTGGTTGCTTCGGGAGTCCCAGAATCCCCAACAGGTTGCGGAGTTGGCCCAGCATACGGTGCAAACGCTGATACGCGTATATGCCGACCCCCATCCGCAGATCGCTATGGTGGAAATTACGCGCTTCCATCAGCAAACCGATCCGTCCCTTTCACCTCCTGCTCCTGGTAGATGTGTATCGGCCACACCTGAACCAGTGGGCACGATGCCGAAGAATGGTCCGCGACCCGACTGCATCAATGCTGCCGGTTGCCTGTTCTGTACCCAGCACCGGGATATCGAAAGTGAGGATCATGTGTGGTCTCTCGGTAGCTTGCGCCACCTCAAATCGCTTGAACTGGCACGCTACCGCCCATCCAGTTCGGGTAAGCACCTGACGACAGAGCATCCGGCCCTGCTGGTGATCGATCGGCTGACGGCCAAACTGCGCTTCTTCGAAGAAAGTAGCGAGGTCCGCAGGCTTTGGGTCGAAGAAGCCAGAGCGCGCATAAGTGAAGGTGACTACCACCCGGCCTGGGATGGCTTCATCCGATTGGCAGAACTGCGACAAAGATCAGCATGACGAAAAATATTCTTTCCGAACTTGGCCTCGGCATCGACTCGCCCCTAGCGATTCCTGATGCGCCGAACTACCGTCCGCCGTGCTGGCCACCGCAGCGTGATTGGCCGGTCATCATAGATGCCGCTGGCCAGGTGGTGAGCCGTTGGGGCGATGCCATTTGGCGGCTCGACCCATGGGCGGGAAAACGGCTCACTCTCAATTTCGGCGATGGCCCAGCTAAGAAATATGTCGCCGCGATCGATCCTGCGAACGCCGATTTATTGCGGACCGTAATCGGCTGGTGGCTATACGGCCCCAATGGAGCCCGTGGATACCGAGGCCTGAAAACGCGCTTCGACCAGATGCGTCGGCTGTTCGTCTTGTGCACTCAAGAAGGCATTCTCGCATCCGAACTGAGTCATTTTCCGCGCGTTGCCGACCGTCTCCCGGAGGTGCTCCAGGCTTCCCGGTCCGGTGAGTTCTTGGCATTGCTGCACGAACTGTACGAGCGGCGGGATGCGCTGGGGTTCACCTTGTTGGATCGCGCAGGGTTGGCACGCCTCGCAGCGGCCATGCCCGACCACCAGAAGCTCCAGACCCCCTATATCCCGCCCCGCATTTGGCACTATCAAATCACACGCTTGCGCGAATGCCTGGATGACTTTTTGGCGCATCGAGGCCAAGTCGAGGAGTGCTTCCGCTTCTGTCTGGCTGCCTATCGGCACAACTCTGCCAGTCTCCAAGGACAACGCAGGCCACAATCGTTCTATCCGTTTCAGTGGCCGTCGGATGGATCAAACGGAAAGTGGACTGGGCGGCAGTACTACGGCCCATTCATCGACACCGCGCATCGGTTTGGCATGGTGGAACTATTTCGTCGCTGGCTGGGAGTGAGCGACGACGAAATTCGCATTCAAACTCTGAGTCGCTACCTCAACCTCGTGAGTCGATCTGGACTGTGCTATCTGCTGAACTTCAGCCTCATGCGAGTCGAAGAGGCTTGGAACCTGCGCGCCGATTGCTTGCACATAGAACGTGATCCGCAGTTTGGCGACATCCATGTATTGTGCGGACGAACGACCAAGACGATGTCGGATTCTGAGGCACTTTGGGTGACGTCCCCGTCAGCTCAGGTGGCAGTTGAAGCCATGCGTGTGGTCGCAGACCTCCGCGCAGAATGCGACTCTCCCCCCGGCGAGGCCTCGGTGCCGGATGATCCGGCCAAGCGCTATCTGCTTGATTATTGCCTTGAACCGTGGGGAACGAAGTTCACCAAGATCAACCGCACGATTCGGCCATCGATTCCGAGCTATGCCCATGTGCTTCAGTGGTTCGACAAGCTGTTCGACCGTGAGCAATTGCGCATTACGCCGGAAGATTTCGAATTGGCTCGGTTGGTGACGCCGACGCTGACCGACGAGTTTGCGGTCGGCAAAATCTGGCCGTTGGCCTGGCATCAACTCCGACGAACCGGCGCAGTGAATATGCAGGCATCCGGGCTGGTCAGCGACGCTTCATTGCAGTTTCAGCTAAAGCACGTCGCCAGAGCGATGAGTCTCTACTACGGGCAAAACCATTCCAGGGTACGGCTGGAAGAGAAGGCCCATACCTACTACGTCCGCACCATGTACGAAACTTTGGGTAGGCAGCTGCAACAGCTGACGAGCAACCGATTCGTCAGCCCCCACGGCGAGAAGCGAAAATCTGAGATTGTCCGCCTAATCTCAGCCTCTGATGCTAAGAAAGCGATCAATCTGGCTAAGAAGGGGACGGTCACTCATCGACCGATTTTGCTGGGCATCTGCACGAGCCGTACCCCCTGTCCCTATGGGGGCATCGACAATATCGCTCGCTGCGGAGGGGGCGACTCCCCCGGAGAAACCAAACCATGTGCGGACGTTCTCTATGACCCCGAGCAACTCGACGAAGTCGAAGTGTTGGAGGCGGTATTGGATGAGCGCCTGGCCGCTGCCGAGGTAGACAGTCCGCTAAGGACTTCGTTGGAAGCCCAGAAACGTAGTGTGGAGAATTATCGCCATGTCATCCGGCAAACATGAATCCGCTGACCCGGCTAAGCGAATGAGTGCCGGCGAGCAGTATCGCGCAGCGTTCGAGCGGCTGAAGAGCAACAAGCCCGAACGACTGCCGAAGGGGACGCCCGTAAGTCAGAACAACGTTGCCAAGGAGGCCGGCAGCGACCCCTCTGCACTGAAAAAAGCTCGTTTCCCCCTACTGATCGCTGAGATCCAAAAGTACGTGGAAGGACACGCTGAGCAACGTCCGCCATCAGTGCGCCAAGTCAGCTTATTAGCCCGCAGAAAAAATCGTGGACTTCGAGAACGGATCGAGGAAATCACGCAGCAGCGTGACCACCTAGCCAGCCTACTCAGTGAGGCCGACGCCACCATTCTTGAGCTGTACGACCGTATTGCGGACTTGGAGCGCCAACTGCCGGCCTCCAATGTGCTTCCTCTTGATCCGCGAGGCCACAAAAAACTTTGAAACGGAGAGCTCGCAATATTCGAAAGAAACACAGCCATGCCCGACCAGCCCGGCATGAAACGTCGGGCTAGCCGCCGAAGAGCTTCTTGCGTTGCGCGGTCCGCTCCCGGCGTAGATTCTCGTAGGCAGTTCGGCGTTTAGTCGCGTTTTTGATTAATTCCAGGACCTGGGCGATATCGCCGAGCAACTCCTCACGCGCGGGAAGCGGTAGTTGGCGCTCGCCTGGGGTGTCGTGGGCCTCGGTAGCTTCGCAGGCCCGCGCATACACTGCCAGCAACTGCTCCCACTCCTCTGCGGGGTGGCCAATGACAGCACCAAATGCTTCTACGCTCACCACATCGCTGAACGGCTGGACGGTATTGTTCAAAAAAACCTCGCGTATGGCGCGCTCGACAGTGCCTCGGAGGCTTGAGTATCCCGATGCGATTTGCCGCTCAAGCTCATCATCCGGGTCGCTGCCGACCGGAACGTTCAGTGCTTTCGCACGACTTTCGAGATCGGCCAGGCGGGCCTTGGTGTCCATCGTCGTCCACGTCAGCCCCTCGCTCACTAGTCCCGGCGACTCGTCCCAACCGATGGTCTTGTAGCTGGCCGAGCGATCAGCGCGCTGAAGCGCCATCGCGAGCTCGGTCAGGAACACCGCATCATGGGTGAACACCAGCACTTGGCGGGTCTCAGCCAGCGCTACCAAACGCCGAGCTATGGCCCGACGATATACGTGATCCAGCGACGTAGACGGATCGTCGAAAATAACGGTCGAAGTATGTGGCAGGGATTCGAGCTCGGCGAGGAACATAGCCATCCCCAACGCGCGCTGCTCGCCCTCTGACAGCACCTTGGAGGCTTTCGCCGTGATTTCCTGCAGGCGCAGCGTGACCTTGGTCACCCCCAGCTCTGTGCGCCCGCTCAGGTCGGGTTGCACCCGTCGCTTATAGCCCAGGGCTTTCAACTCAGCATTCATAGAAGCGGCCAGAGCCTCGGTCACATGCGTCGCCGCCAGGGACGTCAGTTTGCGTGACACTGCCGCTGGGTTGAGGGCGGCATGGCAGCGGCTCAATGTGGCATGGACCTGACTGTCCTGAACAAAGCGCTCCACCGCGCCAAGCTGGTTGGCGAGGCGTTGTCGGGCTTCTAGCTCTGCCAGTTCTTGGGTCAGCGCCAAGCGTAGAGCGGGATCGGCAGAGGTCCGCAGGGTATTGGCGTCGACTCGGAGCGAAGCAGCTTTGGCGGCGAAGAGACTATCGAGGTTTGCTTCGATAGGAAGCGGTTCTGACTCGGGGGACCAGTTTCCAGTTTGCAGGGCTTGGCTAACCCAAGTATGCCGGGCGGTCCAGACCGATGCCGCTGCGGTGATGGCAGCGTGTAGGTCGGGCAGTCGCTCCTCCACGTCAGCCCGTGTTGGCACATCCAGAACGTTTAGATCGACAGCCTGCACCTTCCCTAGAGCGTTCATGCGCGCAAGCGTGGCGGCTTGCGCATCCGCCGTGGCGCTGTCGGCGACAAATGCCGCGAAACGCCGCATGCGCTCCGAGGCATCCGTTGAATAAGGTTGCTGGCAGAGTACGCAGTAAGCGTCCGGTTCCAGGTGCGGGAAGGGATGTTCAGGGTATGCCGTCTGCTGAGAGAAAGCCTCAGCGGCTCGGTACATCGTTTGCCAGAGTTCAGCTCCTGTGCCTTCCAGCAGCGTGGCGGTGGGTGAGGACGTTACCGGCAACTCCATGGCGTTCAGTGTGTCTCGATCCTGAAGACGCGCTTGCGCCAGTTGCATGGCGAGATGCGCGGTTTTTTCCGTTGTAATCAGTTCCTTTGCCCGTGCTATGGCACGATCATTCACCCAGCGCTGGACTTCCTCGGCTCGACGCTGCGCCTGGTCCAAGCGTGTCGCCAAACGTTCCAAGGCCAGCGCCTGCGGCACAGGATCGCTTTCCAGTAATGTCCGCTTCAGAAACTCCAGTCGCCGGAGTTCATCGTCACCGACCGTCCCTAATCGAGCAAGCACGGCGCGGTCCGAGTCCCCACCTAATTTGGCGATGTAGCGGCCGACTTCGGTGTCACCCTTCAGCGGTTCGAATTGCCGGGTATCCAGAGCCAAGGCATTGCGTTCGGTCCCAATCCGTGCCTGTAAATCACGCTGAAGTAGGACCAGGCGCGTCAGATGAGTGAGTCCGTAGGGCTGAAATGCAGGGGTCCCTTCCGCGTCGATGTAGTCATTGGCACAGGCCGCGTCGTAGACCGAGACCGAACTCAAATGCAAATGGGCCGGCCCGTTCTGGACCCAACGTGCGGTTTCCGGAGTGCCATCCACCAAAATGGCGAAATCTGCTGATGGCAGTCTAGCTGGGGTTGCCGCCCCAAAAGCGTCGGGCAGGACCTCCACCCGATGCCGAGCGTTGCAGGCATTCTTGAAGACGCGGGCGTAGCCGGATTTGCCGGCGCCGTTATGACCAAAGAAAATGGTCATGCCCTCCGGTGCGAGGTCAAAGGCACGACCGGACGGGAAGCCGTTTACCTGGTCTAGCCCCGAGACACCCACCAACCGCACGGTTGCGCCACTTCCGGCGCCTGGTACGTCGTCCAGCGTGAATGGCCGTGCTCCCCCCGTGGTTGCGTCTTCCCGTTCTTGCTCGCGAACCATTCGCAGAATGGTCTCGATGTCATCTTGGGTTAGTTCGGCCCGGGCAAATATCCGGCGCAGTGCTTCCTGCTGCCAGGGTCTGAGTCCGCCGGCCCACCCAATAATCTCGTCCAACAATGGCATATCCGTCTCCTTTCCAGATCCGCCGATTAAAGGCCGCGCCCAGTTGGATGGCAAGTGGCCAGCGCCTTCGAGGTGCTTCGCCGTGTTCCGTTTGCCTGCCTTCCTGACCGCCACCCTAGTGGCTTGTCCGGTCGTGACGCTACACGGGCAGAATTTCTGCATGCTGGCCAGTATCAAGCCGCTCTAAAGTCCGCTACCGGAAAGCGCTGTTTAGCGGTGAGAGACGGGGAAAGTGCGGAAGCTACTACCGACGCAAGCGATGTGGTGAGCAGTCCTCAGGTATGTGCGAAATTGCACTCCTCTTGACCACCAATTTGGGTTGGCGTTGACCACGGATTGCGTTCAACTTGACCAGGGCGTGTCACTGTCACGACCGTCAGAGAACGGCCAAAAACGGACACCGCCAACCCGTTGGAAAAAAAACTGAGCGTTGCTTTCCGTTAAGTTTGGTAGTTGCAAGCCCCGTTCAGGAAGAATTGCTCGATCAACGCCGCCATACCTGCGCGTGCGATACGGCCGCGGCGCTCGGCGTCTACCAGGCCGAAGATCAAGGAGGAGAAGATTTCGGTAAGCGCCGGGGCACCGATATCGATACGGAATACGCCCAGTTTTTGCCCGCGGAGAAAGAACTCGTCCAGCGTTTCCGAGTAAGGCAGCCATCGGCAGCCGCCTGCATCTAA
>NZ_JAPDBZ010000156.1:0-9104 GCF_027705505.1 Aeromonas sp. QDB56 | reverse complement strand
CAGCGAAAATCGATACAGAACAGGACCTTAGAAGGAATTTCAAATGAAGTGTTTTCTTAAGGTCCTGTATATGAATCGCAGCTTCAAGGATTACGACGACATCCTTGATGCCTGCACATCGGCCTGGAAGCACTTTATTGCCGATGTGGAGCGGGTGATGTCACTTTGTAGCCGAGATTGGATAAAACTGACCTAATGTTTAATCCGATTGGTATAACAGATTGATATAAAATACATTTGTTAAACATAGCTAGCCCAACAGTAAATATCACGAGTCAACCGAGGCAGTACTTTATGGTTAATAAAAAGAGCCTTGCGATAAATCGCAAGGCTCTTCAGGAAAGAGCTCGGAGTCGGCCTGTAAGCCGGGTTCTGTACCGGGTTGCCCCGGGTAGCAATCATTCCTCTAGGCCAGCAATCGCTCGCTGGCTCAAGCAACCTACCCGCCCCCAACGCGGGCCGCGCCAATAGGGGCCTATTTGGTCTTGCTTCGGGTGGAGTTTACCGTGCCACGAACTGTTGCCAGTCGCGCGGTGCGCTCTTACCGCACCCTTTCACCCTTACCTGATCCCTTGCGGGCCATCGGCGGTCTGCTCTCTGTTGCACTGGTCGTAGGCTCGCGCCCCCCAGGCGTTACCTGGCACCCTGCCCTGTGAAGCCCGGACTTTCCTCCCCTCCGCCCGTCTGTCCCGAGGGACACAACGACGAAGCAGCGATTGCCCAGCCAACTCCGAGGCGCGGATTATAGCCTCGCGAGACGGACGGGGTAAACCGTCAATTCCGGTTTACGGCAATTAATAGTGCTCAAGACCGTATTTGTAGAGGGCGTTCTTCTTCACCCCGTGGATCTCGGCGGTGAGGGCTGCAGCCTTCTTGAGGGGCAGCTCGCCGACCAGCAGGCCCAGGGTGCGGATCGCCTCCGCAGGCAACTCGTCATCCACCTTGCTGGCACCGGCGACCACCAGCACGATCTCCCCGCGGCAACGGTTATCGTCCTCTCCGAGCCAGGCCAGCATCTCGGAGGCGGGCAGACCGTGGATGGACTCGAAGGTCTTGGTCAGCTCGCGGCACACCACCACCTGGCGCTCGCCAAGGATGCGAGCAATTGCTTCTACGGTATCCTGCACCCGGCGCGGCGATTCGTAGAACACCAGAGAGCGGGTGTCTTCGATGACGGCTTGCAGGCGATCATCCCGCCCCTTGGCCTTGGCCGGCAGGAAACCCTCGAAGGCGAAGCGGTCGGTGGGCAGCCCGGCGGCGGACAGCGCCGTGATGGCAGCGCAGGGACCGGGCAGCGGCACCACCTTGACCCCGGCTTCGCGACAACGGGTGACCAGGTGATAACCGGGGTCGCTGATGAGCGGCGTCCCCGCATCGGAGACCAGGGCCACGCTCTTGCCCTCCTTGATGCGGGCGATCAGCACATCCGCCTTTTGCTGCTCGTTGTGATCGTGCAGGGCAAAGGTCGGTACCGAGATCTGGTAGTGGCTGAGCAGGATCCCGGTATGCCGGGTATCCTCGGCGGCCACCAGATCGACGCTGCGCAGCACGTCCAGTGCTCGCTGGGTGATGTCGGCCAGATTGCCGATCGGAGTGGGGACTATATACAGGGTTGGGATGTCACTCATGGGAGCTCCGAGTGTCCCGACAATTGTGTCGCCATATTGGCCCGTTTACACTATGGAGAATTTCAACACTGGTCGGGGAATGAACTTGAACCGGGTTATAAAGCAGCTAAGTGTATCACGACTCTTCGGCATCCTACTCGCGGCAGTCCTGCTAGCCGCCTGTGCGTCGGAGCCCAATCAATCTTCCGGACAACCCGGCATACCGTCAGCCTTCTCGGATCTGACCAAGAATGCCCAGTGGTATCTGGAGCAGGTGGATCCCGCCAAACCGGCAGAGGCCTTCGTGTGGCAGATGATGGCAGCGCGCAGCTATCTGGCGCTCGGCCAGGCCAAACCGGCTGCCGCCCTGTATCAGCGGTTGCAGAAGCAGGCGAAGAGCCCGGAGCAGCAGGCACAGTTGCAACTGCTGCAGGCACACCTGCTGCTCGCCCAGGGCAACGCCAACCAGGCGCTGATCCTGCTGGAAGGCAAGCCGGATGTGGTGCTGGATGCCGATACCCAGAAGGACTGGTACCGCCAGCGCGTGGTGCTGCAGCTCGACATCAACAACAAGTTTGGTGCGGCCAAGTCGCTGATCCTGCTGGAACCTTATCTGGCCAAGAATGAGCTGGCCACCAATCACCAGCAGATCTGGTCACTGCTGAAAAGCATGACCCCCTCCACCCTGCAGGCGCTCGAAGAGGAGCCAGCTCCCGATGTGACCACCGGCTGGCTGCGTCTTGCGGCGCTGGTGAACGAATTCGGGGCGCAGCCGAGCCAGCTGGCCCGCCAGCTTGCCGGCTGGAAGCAGAGCTTCCCTAACCACCCTGCCCAGAGCGACATGCCGGCCGGCCTTGGGGATCTCGCTATCACGGACAACGGTTCGCTGCAGCAGATCGCCGTCTTCCTGCCGCTCTCCGGCAAACTGGAAGCCCAGGGCGCCGCCATCCGCAACGGCATGCTGATGTCCTACAAGGAAAATCAGAGCCAGTTCACCCTGAACTTCTACGATACCCAGGGCAAGGCGATGGGGGACCTCTACAAGCAGGCCATTCAGGAAGGGGCCAATATGATCATCGGCCCCCTGCTCAAGGATCAGGTGGAGGAGCTGCTCAAGTCGAGTCCGACCGTGCCGGTGCTGGCGCTCAACGAGCTGGACAAGCCGATCGTCAACGACAACACCTTCTATTTCTCGCTCTCCGCCGCTGCCGATGCGAGCCAGGCGGCCCAGTACCTCTATGGTCAGGGCTACCGCAAGCCGCTGCTGATCGCGGCACAAGGCCGGATTGGCTACAGCAGTATCAAGGCGTTTGAACAGGCCTGGGCCGGCGTCAGCCAGGAGAAGCCCGTAGTTGCCACCTTCGGGGCACGCAACGAAGTGCAGGGCATGGTCAAGAACGCTCTGAGCGGCCGTTCCACCGCACGAGCCGGGGAGATTGTCCAGCTGTCCGATGCCGCGCCGCGCAGCATCGACGCCGTCTATGTGGTGGCCAACAGCCTGGAGACCCGGATGATCAAGCCCTATGTGGACATCTCGGTCAATCCCATGGGCAGCCTGCCCATCTACAGCAGCTCGCGGGGATACGACGGCGGGACGACCGAGGTAGCATCCGAGCTCAACGGCATGCATATCTCCGACATGCCACTGCTGCTGGGTGGCTTCGAGACGCAGCGTGAACAGATAGCCCTGCTCTGGCCCCAGACCCAGGGCGACCTGCTGCGCCTGTTCGCCCTCGGCTACGATGCCGTCAGCCTGGCAGGCAACCTGCCGCAAATGCGCAAGGTCAATGCCATGCAGCAACCCGGCATGAGTGGCCAGCTGAGCGTGGATCCCCAGGGCAACATAGTGCGCATGCTGGACTGGGCCACCTACCAGAATGGCAAGCTGGTCAGCGACAGCGCAGCCCCCCAGCTGGAGGATGCGACTCATGAAGAGGCTACTGACACAACTTCACCAGCAGTGGTTGAACCTGTTGCCGTCGGCAGCGACGAGCAAGGGACAACACTTTGAGCAAATAGCGGAACGCTGGTTGCAGGCCCGCGGCCTGCAGCCCGTGACCCGCAACTACCGCTGCCGTGGCGGCGAGATCGATCTCATCATGCGCCAGGGGGAGACCCTGGTGTTCGTTGAAGTGAGATATCGCGCCAACGCCACTCATGGCGGTGCAGCCAGCTCGGTCACCCGGCGCAAGCAGCACAAGATCGTGCTGGCCGCGCGCCACTATTTCAAGCAACATGCCATCAATGAGGCCAACCAGGCCTGTCGATTCGATGTGATCGCGTTCGAGGGCGACCAGCCGGACTGGATCCAGAACGCGTTTTAAGAGGACCCCATGACTGATCCCATCAAAGAGAATTACACCGAGAGCATCCAGACCAAAATAGCTGCCGCCGAAGCACTGCCGGATGCCATCCATACGGCAGCCCAGATGCTGACCATCTGCCTGCTCAATGGCCACAAGGTGATGGCATGTGGCAATGGTCCTTCCTCGGCATTGGCACAGCTGTTCATTTCCGAACTGGTAAACTGCTATGAAACGCCTCGCCCGTCCCTGCCCGGTCTCGCCCTGACGCCCGACATGGCGACCATCAGCGCCATCGCCACGGATCACGGTTTCGAAGAGGTCTATGCCAAACAGATACGTGCTCTGGGACAACCAGGCGACATCCTGGTGGTCATCACCACGACAGGCAACAGCCGCAGCCTCATCAAGGCTGCGGAGGCCGCCCTCTCCCGCGACATGACCATCATTGTTCTCGGTGGCGGAGACGGGGGAGAGATCGCCGGTCTGCTGGGCCCCAATGACGTGGAGATCCGCGTTCCTTCCGCTCGCCGTCCTCGTATTCTGGAAGTGAACCTGTTGACCCTGCACTGTCTCTGTGATCTCATCGACCAGACACTTTTCCCGCAACAGGAAGACTGAAACCATGAAGAAGCCTATTCTCGCTCTTGCCCTGCTGACCGGCGTCCTGCTGCTGCAAGGCTGTGCTGCCGTGGTGGTCGGTGGCGCGGCTGGCACCGCCAAGGCGAGCGGCGATCGCCGCACCCTGGGTGCCCAGTGGGACGATCAGACCATAGAGCTGAAAGCCGCCAACCTGTTGGCCGACAACAAGCCCCTGAGCGCCGCCAGCAAGATCAGTGTCTACAGCAACAACGGCCGTGTGCTGCTGGTGGGTCAGACACCCTCTGACGCTTACAAACAGGAAGCGGGCAGAATCGTGAGCCGGATTGAAGGGGTTCGCCATGTCTACAACGAGCTGCGCCTTGGCAAACCAGTCAGTATCGGCGTGCGCAGCAATGACACCTGGATCACCTCCAAGGTGCGGGCCGACATGCTGGGCACCAAGAACTTCGATAGCGCCAAGGTGAAGGTTGTCACCGAGAATGGCGAGGTGTTCCTCATTGGGTTGGTCACCCGCCAGGAAGGGGATCAAGCCGTGGAAATCGCCCGCCACGTCAGCGGCGTTAAGCAGGTGATCAAAGCCTTCGAGTTTGCCCAGAATTGACCATCTGGCAGGATGAAAAAACGCAGCCTTCAGGCTGCGTTTTTTATTTGATGACTTTCAGAGTCGGGCGACCGCTCGGGCGCGGTGGTTCCGGCTCGGGGTCAACCGACGTGGGTGTCTGTGCCTGTTCCAGCCAGAGGTCATACCCGGGCTCAGGCGGGAACAGGGTCCCCACTCCGTTCTCCCTGGCATGGATGGCCAGTACGGCCGCCATGGGGATATAGACCTGCTGCGATACGCCACCGAAACGGGCGCTGAAGCTAACAGCGTCATTGTCCATGTGGAACTGGCCCACGGCCCGGGGGGCGATGTTCAGAACAATCTGGCCATCCTGCACGAACTGCATCGGTACCATCACATGGGGAATGTTGGCATTGACCACCAGATGGGGAGTCAGATCGTTATCCAGCAACCAGTCAAAAAACGCCCGCAGCAGATACGGGCGACTGGGTGTCATTGTCGGTTCCATGCTCATACGCCGGCACGGATCTCGCGCTCGGCCTCGGTCAGGGAAGCCTGGAAGGATTCACGCTCGAACAGGCGAACCATGTAAGCCTTCAGCTCTTTGGCGCCACGGCCGGTGAAATCGATGCCCAGGCTCGGTAGACGCCACAGCAACGGCGCCATGTAGCAGTCGACCAGACCGAACTCTTCGCTCATGAAATAGGGCATCTCGCCGAAGATGGGGGCGATGGCCAGCAGGTTGTCGCGCAACTCGGCACGGGCGGCCTCGGTATCGGTGCCCGCCATGATCTTGTCGGCCAGAGAGTACCAGTCCAGCTCGATGCGGTGCATCATCAGACGGCTGTTGCCGCGCGCGACCGGATAAACCGGCATCAGGGGCGGATGCGGGAAACGCTCGTCCAGATACTCCATGATGATGCGCGAGGTGTACAACGCCAGCTCGCGATCCACCAGAGTCGGTACAGTGTTGTACGGGTTCAGCTCGGCCAGCTCATCCGGCAGGTTGGCAGGATCAACCTGGCAGATATCCACGCTAACACCCTTCTCCGCCAGGACAATACGCACCTGATGGCTGAACATATCGTTGGCACCGGAAAACAGCGTCATTACCGAACGCTTATTGGCAGCTACAGCCATTGAACCCTCCCGTCATTAAAAAGCAGAAACGGCAATGAAGCATGTCTGTCTTCATTGCCGTGCGTCATATTACTCCGATCTGGTCGCTTAGTGAACGTCGCGCCAGAATTCCTTCTTCAACAGCACAGTGAAGATGAAGAAGATAGCGATGAATCCGAGTACCCAGAAGCCCATACGTTCGCGCTCCTGCTGCACCGGCTCAGCCGAGTAGACCAAGAAGTTTACCAGATCCAGTACCGTCTGATCATATTCTTCGTTGTTCATTTCACCGTTGCCGTCAGATTTGATGCTGACGACTTGCTGCATCTCCACGCCATCCAGGGTGTGCGTCTTGAACTCGGCGCGGGGCGTCCCCTGCAATGGCTCCAGCACATGGGGCATACCCACGGACGGGAAGACGGCGTTGTTCACCCCGAATGGACGGGTCTCGTCCACGTAGAAGGAACGCAGATAGGTGTAGATCCAGTCTGCACCACGCACCCGGGCAACCAGGGTCAGGTCGGGGGGCGGCGCGCCGAACCAGCGCGCAGCATCCTTCTCGGACATGGAGCTCTTCATCAGATCGCCGATCTTGGCGCCGGTGAAGACCAGGTTCTCCTTCATCAGATCGTCCGGAATACCGATGTCGGCCGCCACCCGGTTATAACGCTGGTACTGGGTGGAGTGACAGCCGGCACAGTAGTTCATGAAGGTGGCGGCCCCCCGTTGCAGGGATGCCTTGTCACTCAAATCGTACTCCGCCTTGTCGAGAGGGAAGCCACCGCCAGAGGCCAACACCAGACCAGGCAGCAGGGCCAGCACTGCAAAAATTATTCTTTTCATTTGAATGTCACCCTCTCCGGCAGCGGCTTGGTGTTCTCATTCTTGCTGTAGAAGAACAACAGGACGAAGAATCCGAAATAACCCAGAGTACAGAGTTGTGCAATCAGCGTCAGGGTCGGGGTTGATGGCAGCACGCCCAGCACCCCCAGGATAATGAAGCAGACCACGAACTGGGCGATGTTCAGCTTGTGCAGGGTGCTGCGGTAACGCACCGAACGCACCTTGCAGCGATCCAGCCAGGGCAACAGGAACAGCACCACGATGGAGAGGCCCATCATGATGACCCCCAGCAGCTTGTCAGGCACCGCACGCAGGATGGCGTAGAAGGGGGTGAAGTACCAGACCGGGGCGATATGCGCCGGTGTCTTCAGGCCATTGGCCACCTCAAAGTTCGGTTTCTCGAGGAAATAGCCCCACATATCCGGCTTGAAGAAGATGATGGCACAGAAGAAGAACAGGAAACCGGCTACCCCGATCATGTCCTTCACTGTGAAATAGGGGTGGAACGCGACCGCATCCAGTGGCCAGCCGTTCTCGTCCTTGTGCTTCTTGATGTCGATGCCATCGGGGTTGTTGGAGCCCACCTCGTGCAGCGCCAGGATATGCATGGCCACCAGCATCACCAGCACCAGCGGCAGAGCGATGACGTGCAGGGCAAAGAAGCGGTTCAGGGTCGCACCCGAGATGACATAGTCCCCCCGGATCCACAGGGTAAGATCGTCACCGATAACGGGGATGGCACCGAACAGCGAGATGATGACTTGGGCCCCCCAGAACGACATCTGCCCCCAGGGCAGCAGGTAACCCATGAAGGCCTCGGCCATCAGTACCAGGAAGATCAGCATGCCGAAGATCCACAGCAGTTCCCTTGGCTTCTGGTAAGAGCCGTAGATCATGCCGCGGAACATGTGCAGGTAGACCACGATGAAGAAGGCGGATGCCCCGGTTGAGTGCATGTAACGCAGCAGCCAGCCGTAATCCACATCCCGCATGATGTATTCCACGGAAGCGAAGGCACCTTCCGCCGAGGGGTTGTAGTTCATGGTCAGCCAGATGCCGGTGATGATCTGGTTGACCAGCACCAACATGGCAAGCGAGCCGAAGAAGTACCAGAAGTTCAGGTTCTTGGGCGCCGGATACTTGGCCATATGGTCGTTGTACATGGCCGTGAGCGGGAAACGATCATCGATCCAGCCCATGAGTTTGGCAAACATGGTCAGGCCTCCTTGCCATCGGCACCGACCAGAATGGTGGTGTCGCTAAGAAATTGGTATGGCGGAATGACCAGGTTCAGCGGTGCGGGGACGCCCTGGAACACTCGACCAGCCATGTCGAATTTGGAGCCATGGCAGGGGCAGAAGAAGCCGGAAGTTACCCCTTGAACCTGCTCGCCGAAGCTGTCGGGCAGATAGGAAGGGGAGCATCCCAGATGAGTGCAGATGCCAACGGCCACGAAGATTTCCGGTTTGATGGATCTGTAGCCATTGTGGGCATAGTCCGGTTGCTGTGGCTCGTCTGACGCAGGATCCCGCAGCTTGTCATCGTGTGCAGCCAGAGCATCCAGCGTCTGCTTGGTACGCTTCACCACCCAGACCGGTTTACCACGCCACTCGACGCGGATTAGCTGGCCCGGCTCCAGCTTGCTGATATCCACTTCAACCGGGGCGCCTGCCGCCTTGGCTTTGGCACTCGGATTCCATGACTTAATAAACGGCACTGCGGTAAAAGCAGCTCCTACACCGCCAACGGCAACCGTTGACCAGGTAAGAAATCTGCGGCGACCGGTATCAACTGGCGCATTGCTCATCCAAAAACTCTCCCATGTGGACTCCGCTCATTCTTATAGTGTCCCTGTTTACTTCTCCTCTCCCTCTGACAACTGCGATGGAAGCGGAGTGGCAATTGACACAGAAAGACCATGGAAATTTTAAAGAAAAGATAACAATTTGACAAGAAAGGGAGTCGATGGGCAAAAACAATAAATACACAATTTTTCCTGATTACCCATGATTAGCAGTCAGTTACCACGAACTATACTGATCTTACGTACAGTTATCGAGGTGCGAG
>NZ_JAPDBZ010000155.1:0-9319 GCF_027705505.1 Aeromonas sp. QDB56 | reverse complement strand
ATGACGGGCCAGCCTTATCCTGACGTATTCAACCTGACCTCGGCTTAGTCAAGCCGGGGCCGGTGAACGGTTACCTTCGACTGACGACAGCCATCCTCAATCAAAGGTTGCCGTATCGTTAACCCGATTCTCATCTCTCTTTCACTACACAACCCACCAGCAGAGACATGCCCGGCATTTGCTTTATGCAAAAGCATGAAATATTACGCATCAACATTCAAAAATCCTCGGGGAAATATCAGCCATAAACGCATACCCACTCATCCGAATGAATATTGCTGTCTTTTCTCTGCTGTTGATAACGCCATATCCTGTCCGCCTCGTACATTGTCTGGGCGGCAGTGCCCCGCCCACCACAAATCATCCCGCTCAATCACGCGCTGGCGCGCCCAGCGGGAAGTAGTGTCGAAATGGCCTCGCCTCCTCCACCACCCGCACGATGGAGGGATGATTGAGCAGACGGGCGCGATAGGCACGCAGACGACCATAGCCAGCCGGGATCTCGTGGGCCCAGTCGGCGTAGAAGAGCGAGGGGGCTGCGGCGCAATCGGCCAGCGTGAAGTCTGCGCCGGCAATCCAGTGGCGTCCTTCCAGTCGCTGATCAAGCCAGGGGTAGATCTGATTGAGCATCTCGCGGGCCTCCGCTACGCCATAGCGGTCGCGATCCGCGACCGGGCGCAGCGCATCCAGCACCACTTTTTGCATCGGCGTCATCACATAGTTGTCGAAGACGCGATCCAGCATATGCACCTCCAGACCCGCATCGCCGGGCGGGATCAGGCTGACGGGACCCGGATGGTGCGCCTGCAGATGGGCGACGATGGTGCTGCTCTCGAGGATGCAGCGACCGTCATCCAGCAACACCGGGAAGCGCTTGAGTGGCCAAAGGGCGGCAAGTTCGGCGTTCGCCGCCGGCTCTTCGAGATTCCGATACTCGAACGGGGTGGCATTCTCGTAAAGGGCGATCAGCACTTTCTGGCTGTAGGACGAAAAGGGGTGGGCATAGAGTTTCATGGGGATATTCCTGACGCTCAGAGGGATGACTTCCCTAGTCTAGATCCCCTCTCTATTTTCGATGCGTCCCTATCCCATGCTGGTTTTGGGATGATAAACGCCCATTCATGACGGCAGTCACACTCGTATGACTCTCTTTTAAGTAGGGTGATCCCGCCTGGGCCGCCAAGCCGGGGCTGCCGACTCATCAGGATTGATGAGCGGCACCACAACAAAAATTGATGTCAGGCCAAGCTGAACATCATCAAGGATCCCGTCATGAATCAATCATTGCCACTGTTGACGCCGCTGCGGGGCATCGCTGCCCTGATGGTGGTGCTATTCCACGCCCGCTTGCTGCTCTTTCCCCAGTGGATGGAGTCGATCGCCGGCCACACCCAACTCATCGAGAACGGCTACCTCTGGGTCGATCTGTTCTTTATTTTGAGCGGGCTGGTGCTGGCCCACGTCTACGGGGAGGCCTTCGCCCGCACGCCCCGCACCATTGGTTATGGCCGCTTCCTCTGGCTGCGGCTCACCCGGGTGTATCCCCTCTACCTGGTGACCCTGCTGCTGCTGGTTGGCTGGGAGCTCTACAAGGCCCACCACGGGATTGGCTTCTACGCCGGCCCCCTGTTCAAGATGTGGGAGTGGGAGGGGATGCCTCCTTTTGGTTCCCCCTTTACCCCGGCCGAGGCGCTGCCAAGCAGCCTGTTGCTGCTGCAGGTGGTGACCGATCACGGATTGACCTGGAACTTCGCCGCCTGGTCGCTCAGCGTGGAGTGGATTAGCTATCTGCTGTTTCCGCTGCTCATTCCCCTCGCCGTCACCCGCAGCCGCTGGAGCAACCTCGCCCCCTTGCTGGCCCTGACGGTGCTGGCCTTTATCGTGCACAGTCGCGGTACCCTGGATGTCACCAGCGGGGCGCTGGCCATCGGGCGCGGGGTGAGTGAATTCGTGCTCGGCCTCTGGCTGCTGCCCAAGGTGAAGGCTGCCCGCCAGTGGTCCATGATGCAGCAAGATCTGCCGCTGCTGCTCGCCTTTCTGCTCCCCTTAGCACTGATGCAGTTCACCATGACACCGTTGTTGACCCTGCTGCTGATCAGCGCCTACGTGTTGCTAATCTGGATTGCCGCCTGCCAGGGCGATCGCCAGAGCCCGCTGCTGCGCCTCCTGGACAACCGCTTCACCAACTGGCTGGGGGATCTCTCCTACTCCATCTACCTGCTCCACGCCCTGGTGTTGCTCACCGGCTGCGAGCTTGTCCACTCTCTGGCGCCGGGGCTCACCGCGTGGTGGTACGCCCAGACCAACCCCTTGCTGGGGGTGCTGGCCACCCTGTTGATGCTCGCCGTGCTGATCGGGCTCTCGGCGCTGAGCTACACCCTGCTGGAGCGGCCGCTGCAACGGCGACTGCGCCGGCTAGGCAAGGCTCCCCAACCAGTGATGGAGCAAGCTGGCTAGTTTCCGTCACCACATGCAGCCCCGATGCAAGACCAGCACGTCGTCGGGGCGGCTCAAAGTGAGACTAGCCTGAGCAAGGCGAAGGGCACGGATCTTTTTGAACCCGACAATCCCCTGCGCTTTGTGTGAATTCCAGTTCGAACCAGAGCGGCCATTTGTGGCATAATGGCCCGTCCTGTGGTCCTCGGCGGGGCTTCGCCGGCGCATCCTTGCCCTCCTCCCGTCCTGCCAGGCAGCCTGACATCACTGTGTTCACAGGCCGCCAGGGCCACCCTATTTTTGCGCGCACATTTGACGGTGCCACAGCAGTTATTTGCACACGCAAGTCTGCCCACACAAGGGGAAAGCATGTCTTCCATTCGTCTGACCCAATACAGCCACGGCGCTGGCTGCGGTTGCAAAATCTCCCCCAAGGTGCTCGACACCATCTTGAAGAGCCAGATCCCGGGCTTTGACGACCCCACCCTGGTGGTCGGCAACAGCAGCAAAGATGACGCCGCCGTGGTGGACATAGGTAACGGTCAGGGCATCGTCTCCACCACCGACTTCTTCATGCCCATCGTCGACGATCCCTTCACCTTCGGTCGCATCGCCGCCACCAACGCCATCAGCGATATCTACGCCATGGGCGGCAAACCCATCGTCGCCATCGCCATCCTCGGCTGGCCCGTCAACATACTCGCACCTGAAGTGGCCCAGCAGGTGATCGACGGGGGTCGCCAGGTGTGTCACGAGGCGGGCATTTCTCTGGCAGGCGGTCACAGCATCGACGCCCCCGAGCCCATCTTTGGTCTTGCGGTGACCGGTATCGTGCCGCTCGACGCCATCAAGCAAAATGACACCGCCCAGGTGGGCGACACCCTCTATCTGACCAAGCCCCTTGGCATCGGCATCCTCACCACAGCCCAGAAGAAGGGCAAGCTCAAGCCCGAGCATGAGCAACTGGCCCCGGATGCCATGTGCACCCTCAACAAGATTGGCCAGCGCTTCGCCGCCTTACCCGGCGTACACGCCATGACCGACGTGACCGGTTTTGGACTGGCAGGCCACCTGTTGGAGATGTGCGAAGGTTCCGGCGTCAGTGCCCGCCTGGACTTCAAGGCGCTGCCGCTGCTTGACGAGGTGGATTACTACCTGAGTGAGGGCTGCGTACCGGGCGGTACCCTGCGCAACTTCGACTCCTATGGTGACAAGCTGGGTGCCATGGATGATCGCACCCGCAACATCCTGTGTGACCCGCAGACCAGCGGCGGCCTGCTGGTGGCCGTCGGTAAAGAAAGTGAAGCCGAGCTCCTTGCCATTGCCGCACAGGCAGGGCTGACCCTCTCTCCCATCGGCCAGTTGCAGGCCCGCACCGGCAACCAGTTCATCGAGGTTGTCCAATGAGTGCCCTGCCACTGGCCACGGATTACGCCCAGATCTTTTTGGATGAGGTTCCACTCATCGATCTGCGTGCCCCCGTCGAGTTCAAGGAAGGGGCCTTTCCCACCGCCGTCAGCCTGCCGCTGATGACGGACGAGGAGCGTGCCCGGGTCGGTACCTGTTACAAGCAGGAGGGACAGGCCGCAGCCATCACCCTGGGCCATCAACTGGTGGGTGGCGCGGTGCGCGCCGCGCGCATGGAAGGCTGGCTGGCCAGGTTGCGCCAGCAACCCGACGCCCTGCTCTACTGTTTTCGCGGCGGCCTGCGCTCCCAGACAGTGCAGCAGTGGCTGGCCGAGGCCGGCATCACCCGCCCCCGGGTCGCGGGCGGCTACAAGGCGCTGCGCCACTTTCTCATCGAGACCCAGGCGAAGGCCAGTGCAGAGTGCGACTGGACCGTGCTGACCGGCATGACCGGCTCCGGCAAGACCCACATGCTGGCGCACATCACCCAGGCGGTGGATCTGGAAGGGCACGCCCGTCACAGGGGGTCGTCGTTTGGCCAGCTGCCGGGTGGGCAACCCGGCAACATCGACTTCGAAAACCGGCTTGCCATCGAGCTGCTTCAGCGTCGCAACCGGGGGGAATCACAGTTTGTGCTGGAAGACGAGAGCCGTCTCATCGGTCGCTGCGCCCTGCCACTCAACCTTTATGAGGCCATGTGCCGGGCTCCTCTGGTGGTGGTGGAGGTGCCGCAGGAGGCACGGGCCGAGCAGATCCGCACCGATTACGTGCAGGATCTCTGGCTGCACTATCTGGAGTTCCATGGGCCAGATGCAGGCTGGCCGCTGTTTGCCGGCTACCTCACCGACGCCATGGCCAGGCTCAAGCGCCGACTCGGTGACAAGGATTATCGCGAACTCGATGGGTTGTTGCAGGCCGCCCTCAGGGAACAGGCCCAGAGCGGGGACACCCGCGCCCATCTGGTCTGGATCAGACTGCTGCTGACTCGCTACTATGACCCCATGTACCGCTATCAGCTGGACAACAAGCGCGAGCGGATCCTGTTTCGTGGTGACAAGGAGGCCTGCCTCGCCTTCTTCGCCAAACGCTCCCCCCTTCAGACCCCTCAGGAGAGTCCCACATGTTGAAGTTCGAGGTGATCCCGGTCACCCAGTTCGCCCAGAATTGTTCGCTTATCTGGTGTGACGAGACCCGCCAGGCTGCCCTCGTCGATCCCGGCGGCGAGGCGGACAAGCTGCTGGCCGCCATTGCCAAACGGGGGCTGACCCTAACCCATATCCTGCTGACCCACGGCCATCTGGATCACGTGGGCGCCGCCGCCGAGCTGCGCGAGAGAACCGGTATCGCCATTACCGGCCCCCACAAGGAGGATGCTTTCTGGCTCGATATCCTGCCCCAGCAGAGCCAGATGTTCGGCTTTGCCCATACTCCGGCCTTTACACCGGATAGCTGGCTCGAACAGGGTGACAAGGTACAGGTTGGCAAATGCGAGCTGGAGGTCTATTTCTGCCCGGGCCACACTCCGGGCCACATCGTGCTGCTCTGCCAGGCAGAACGCCTCGCATGGGTGGGGGATGTGCTCTTTGCCGGCAGCATAGGCCGCACCGATTTCCCGCGCGGGGATCACGGGACGCTGATCAGGTCGATTACCGAGACCCTGCTGCCGCTCGGGGATGAGATCGTCTTTATTCCGGGCCATGGCCCGAGCTCCACCTTTGGTCACGAACGGGCCAGCAATCCCTATCTGACACAGCCCATCTGGTAATCCCCCCGCTCCTCGCGGGCATCCCATTGCGCCTTGAGGCGCAAGATCTCCGGCATGATCTCGAGAAAACGGGAGAGCAGCCGGGGATCGAAGTGCTGGCCTGCACCATCGCGCATGGTAGCCAGCACCCGGTCCAGGGGCCAGGGCTCCTTGTAGGGACGACGCACGCTCAGGGCGTCAAAGACGTCAGCGATGGCCACTATCCGCGACGCCTCGGGGATCCCCTCACCGGTCTCGCCAGCGGGGTAGCCCGAGCCGTCCCATTTCTCGTGGTGGTGCAGGGCAATCTCCGCCGCCATGCGAAAAATGGGGGCATCGGATCGCCTCAGGATCTCGTAACCGATGCGTGGATGACTTCGCATGATGACCCACTCCTCCTCGGTGAGGGGGCCGGGCTTCTTGAGGATGTGATCGGGGATACCAATCTTGCCCATGTCGTGCATGGGGGCCGCCAGCTCCAGCAGATCCGACTGCTCCGGGCTCCAGCCCGCCGCATCAGCCAGGGCCCGGGCGTATGCGGCCATGCGCCAGATATGCACCCCCGTGTCGGTGTCGTTGTAGTGGCCCGCCTCGCTCAGCATGACGATGGCGGTGCGATAGCTGCACTCGAGCTGATCGAGGCGCACCAGGGAGAGATGATTGCGCACCCGGGCACGCACCGTGCTCGGACAGACCGGCTTGTAGATATAATCCACTCCGCCCGCCTCGAACCCCTGGCTCTCGCTGTCTGCGTTGTCGCTCGCGGTGATAAAGAGCACCGGGATCCCGGCGTGAGCCGGATCGGCCTTGAGCCGGCGGCACACTTCGTAACCATCCATGTCGGGCATGCGCACGTCCAGCAGGATAAGTGCCGGCTCGTGACGCCCCACGGCGGCCAACCCCTCCTCTCCCCCTTTGGCAAAGAAGAGGTTGTACTCCTCTTTGAGGATTTGCCGCAGCAACCCGAGGTTGCTCGGCTCGTCGTCGATGATCAGCACGCGCGGTCGACTCATGGCGCAGGTTCCTCCCGATCCTCCAGATAATCCTCCAGCTTGCGGGTGGCGAACGGGATATCGAACAGCTCCAGGGCTGCACCTATCTCGCTCACCAGCTCGCAAGGCAAGTGACTCCTTGCCTGGCTCAGCGCCGGCTCAATCAGATCCAGATCCTCGCTCACCAGGGCCTGATGCAGGGCGTGCAGGCAGACCTCCCGCGCCTCCTCCTGGGCCAGCGGGGAGCTGACCGCGCCCGGCATAGGTATCAATGGAGTGTTGTGCCCGCTCCAGGGCCTCGAGGAAGGGCGCGATAAGCTGGCTGGTGTCGCCACCCTGCTCGATGGCCTCGTTCAACTCGGCACTGATACGCGCCACATCGGTGAGCGACAGGCTGCCCGCCACCCCCTTGATCTTGTGGGTCAGACTCGCGGCCGCATCGGTCTCGTGCTGGGCGATGTAACCCGGCAACACGGTACCGACCGTCATGTAGTCATCGCGAAAACGCCGCAGGTATTTGAGGTAGATAGAGGCTTCACCCCAGTTGCGCAGTCCGGTATCGATATCGATGCCGGCCACCGGCTCGTGGGGGAGTAGTTCGTCGTTCACGGTGAGCGGCAGGACAACGTCCGGCAGATAACGCAGCAAGGTCGCGATGAGCTGCTCCACATCGAGCGGCTTGGCGATGAAGTCGTTCATGCCAGAGGCCAATGCCGCCTCCCGCTGATCCTTGAATACCCCTGCGGTGAGAGCCAGCACGGGAGTCTCCTCCCGCCCCGGCAGCAGGCGCAGGCGACGGGTCGCCTCGTAGCCATCCATCACCGGCATCTGCACATCCATGAGCACCAGATCGATGCGCCGGGCCGGATCTGCCAGGCAGGCCAGGGCTCGCTCCCCGTCGATGGCGGTGATCACCTCGGCCCCCTCCCGTTGCAGCAAGCGGGTCGCCACCTCAAGGTTGATGTCGCTGTCATCCACCAGCAGTATGTGCACGCCCGGCAGGCGCAGACGGCGCTGGCCACTCTCAAGGGGCTCCACATGCTCGCGCTTCTCGTGGATGAGACGCGCCACCGCATTGTAAAGACTGGAGCCGGTGACCGGTTTGTGCAGTACCAGGTCCACCTGATCCGAGCCGGGGCGGTGCATCAGTTCATCCTGGGAATAGGCGGTCGCCATGATGATGATGGGTGAACGCTCCTGCTGCTCGAAGGCGCGGCGAATGGCCAGGCAGGTCTCGAGCCCGTCCATGCCCGGCATGATCCAGTCGAGCAGGATCACGTCGAAACGCTCCCCCTGGCGCAGCAGATGGTGCAGCGCCTGCTCACCGGACTCCACCACCCGCGACTGCCATCCGAGGGAACCCACCGTCATCGACAGGGCGTCGCGGGTCACCTGATTGTCGTCGGCGATGAGCAGCGAGATGTGCTGCAGGCGCTCGTTCAAGGCCTCGGGCCGCTCCACCTGCTCCAGCCGGACGCGGAACCAGAATTCGCTCCCCTTGCCAAGCTCGCTGGTGACGCCGATATCCCCCCCCATCAGATTCACCAGGCGGCGACTGATGGTCAGACCAAGCCCGGTGCCCCCGAAGCGGCGACTGGTGGAGGAGTCTGCCTGGGAGAAGGCATTGAAAATGTTTGCCTGCTGCTCGGGGGGAATGCCGATCCCGGTGTCGCGCACCCGAAACAGCAAGGTGGCCATGCCGTCTTGCTCTGATTCCAGCACAACCTTGACCTCCACCTCGCCGCGTTCGGTAAACTTGATAGCATTGCCGGTCAGGTTGAGCAGCACCTGCTCGAGGCGCAGGGCGTCCCCAATCAGATGGGAAACCGGCTCGGGGGCACTGCTCACCACCAGTTCGAGGTGCTTCTGGCCAACGCAGGTGGACATGATGGCCGCCACGTGATCGAGCACCTCTTCGAGACTGAATGGCACCCGCTCAAGCTCGAGCCGACCCGACTCAATCTTGGAGAAATCGAGGATGTCGTTGATGATCCCGAGCAGCGCCTGCCCGGCCTGGTGGATTTTGCGCACCAGGGCATGCTGACCATCCTCGAGCCCTCCCTGTTCGAGCAGGTAGGTCAGCCCCATGATGGCGTTCATGGGGGTGCGGATCTCGTGGCTCATGTTGGCGATGAAATCACCTTTGACCTGTGCCAACCTGGCCGCTTCCTGCTGGGCCAGTTGCTCCTTGTGCCTGCTGCGCACCAGTGCAGCCACACCGGCACCAAACAACAGCAGCAGCACGGCGCTGGCGGCCAAGATGATCCCCCAGATATGAGTGCGAATGGCCTGCAGCTCGCTGTGCGGCACCAGGGACGCGGCTTTCCAGATCAGCTGATCATGATTCTGTGCCGGGTACAGGGTGGTCCAGCTCCAGAGTCCGTCGGCAGACTCCATCTGGCCGTTTGATGCGTCCCAGAACGCCTGCCAGGCCTGGGGAGAAGTCTGCTTCAGAGTCAGATCCGGGCGCTCGAGCATGAAGCCCCACTCCCGGGATGGGTCCGGGCTGCGCAGCCAGTATCCGTCCTGGTTGAACAGCATGATGTGATCGGCTGCCTTGCCGCGGTTGTCGGCAAACTCCTTGAGCATACGGGCAGCCTGAACGTTGATTAGCAGCAGACCAAGATCACGTCCCCCAAGGCGCAGACGCTTGGCAATGCGGATCTTGACATCCTCCCCCACCTTAGCGCTTCGCGTCACAGGAGGGGGATCCCCATTACTGGGTGATAGCTGCTCGCGC
>NZ_JAPDBZ010000154.1:0-9346 GCF_027705505.1 Aeromonas sp. QDB56 | reverse complement strand
TTCAAAACCAGCGGGGCTGACGCCCCGGCGAAATTCCCCTCCCACCTACGTCGGAGGGAGTCCCCTTTCGCATTTAATATGGCGCGCGCTGGCGGATGAGATGTCCACTGGCTCTTCTCTCTCACACAAGGAAAACGGTCATGTCCGAACTGACGCTCTATCTTGCCCCGGGTACCTGTGCCATGGCGGTACGCATCGCTCTGGTGGAGGCCGGTGCCCCTCACCTTGTCAAGCGCCTGGATCTGGCCGCTGGTGAACAGCGCAGCCCCGACTACCTCGCCATCAATCCCAAGGGGCGAGTCCCGGCACTGGTGACGGAGCATGGCGTGCTGACCGAAACACCGGCTCTGCTGCTCTACGTGGCCCAGCGTTTTCCTAACGCCGGGCTGGCCCCATTGGATGACCCCTTCCTCCTGGCCAGGATGCAGGAGGTACACAGTTTCCTCGTCTCCACCGTCCATGTCGCCCATGCCCATGGACGCCGTCCCGGCCGCTGGGCCGACGATGAACAGGCCATGGCTGCCATGCAGGCCAAGATGCCCCAGAACATGCGCGATGGCTTTGACCAGATTGAGCGCCACTATCTGGCCGGCCCCTGGGTACTGGGGGAGCGCTTTAGCCTGGCCGACATCTACCTCTTCGTGATTGCAGGCTGGCTCGAGAGCGACGGGGTTGCCATCAGCGAGTTTCCCAAGGTGGCGGATCACTATCAGCGCATGCTGGCCCGCCCCGCAGTGCAGGCGGCGCTCGCCCTCTGATCTCCTCGCGCCGGGTACGCCTTTTTGTGCGGGCAACATCCGGCGACGCCTCTCAGACGGGGTGCTCTTATGGCACCCGTTTCTTCTGAAATTGCCCTGTCACTGAGATCGTTTTCACATTTTCGTCATCACTGCCTAGACCCGTTAACGGTTAACACCTATCTTTCGCCCTAATGACGCAACCGGTTGCGTAACCGATTGCCCAACTCAATATTCATATGCGGTCCCATGCCGCCGAGGTGCTGTATGAAACGAGGCAAGCTGCTCAATGCTCCCTTAAGCGCGCTGGTCGCGCAGATGGGCCACACCGACGAGATCACCGTCTGCGACGCTGGCCTGCCCATTCCGGCAGGCCCCGAGCGCATCGATCTGGCGCTGATGGCGGGCACCCCCAGCCTTGAAACCGTACTGACCGCCCTACTCACCGACCTGGTGGTGGAGAAGGTGATCATGGCAAGCGAGATCAAGCAGATCAGTCCCGCCGCCCATCAGGCGCTGGTGGATCAGCTGGAGGCCCACGCAGCCGCCCAGGGCAAGCCCATCACCATCGAGTACTGCCTGCACGAAGCGTTCAAGGCTCGCTCCTGCCAGAGCAAGGCTATCGTGCGCAGCGGCGAGGTGACTCCCTACGCCAACCTGATCCTCTGCGCCGGTGTGGCGTTCTGAATTCTTCAAAGAAGGCCTCTTCAAGGAAGCTGCAAATGAGCACAACCTCCCCCCTCTCACCCATTCTGGAGCTGACCGGGATCGTCAAGACCTTCCCCGGGGTACGCGCCCTCGACGAAGCGGGTCTTCGGGTCTATCCGGGCCAGGTGATGGCCCTGCTCGGCGAAAATGGCGCTGGCAAGTCGACCCTGATGAAGGTGCTGACCGGCATCTACCAGGCCGATGCGGGCTACATCAACTATCGCGGCCAGCCGGTGCACTTCAAGGGCCCCCGCGACTCTCAGGATCAGGGGATCAGCATCATCCACCAGGAGCTGAACCTGCTGCCGGAATTGTCGATTGCCGCCAATATCTTCCTCGGCCGCGAACCGCGCACCCGTTTTGGCAGCATCGACCACAAGCAGTTGCGTGAGCGTGCCAGCGGTCTGCTGGCGCGACTTGGCGTCAAGCACGGCCCGGATACCCGACTCGGGGATCTCTCCATCGGTGAACAGCAGATGGTAGAGATCGCCAAGGCGCTGTCGTTCGATGCCAGCGTCATCATCATGGACGAGCCCACCGATGCGCTGACCGACACCGAGACCGAGCAGCTCTTCACCGTCATTCGTGAACTGCGCGAGCAGGGCTGCGGCATTGTCTACATCTCCCACCGCCTGAAAGAGATCTTCGAGATCTGCGATCGGGTCACCGTGCTGCGGGATGGCAAGTGGATCGGCGAGCAGGCGGTGAGCGATCTCGATGAAGACAGGATCATCGAGATGATGGTGGGCCGCCGGCTGGAAGAGCAGTACCCACGTCTTGAGCGCGAGCTTGGCCCGGTTAGCCTGCAGGTGAACGATCTGGCTGGTCCCGGCGTGCGCGGGGTGAGCTTCTCCCTGCGTCAGGGGGAAATTCTGGGCTTTAGCGGCCTGATGGGCTCCGGCCGCACCGAGCTGATGAAGCTCATCTACGGTGCCAGCCCCATCAGCGCTGGCCAGGTGACGGTGGATGGCCACGCCCTGGTACCCAGAAGCCCGGCCGATGGTCTGGCCGCTGGTATCGCCTATATCTCCGAGGATCGCAAGGGCGACGGCCTGGTGCTGGAGCTGTCGGTGCGCGAAAACATGAGCCTGTGCGCCCTCGGCGAGTTCATTCGTGGCGGTAAGATTGACGGCAAGGCCGAGCGCCAGGCGGTAGGGGACTATGTGCGTTTGTTCAACATCAAGACCCCGAGTCAGGATCAGCTGATCAAGCTCCTCTCCGGCGGCAACCAGCAGAAGGTGGCCATCGCCAAGGGGCTGCTGACCCGGCCCAAGGTGCTGATCCTGGATGAGCCGACCCGCGGCGTCGATGTCGGCGCCAAGAAGGAGATCTATCAGCTCATCAACCAGTTCAAGAAGGAGGGGATGAGCATCATCCTGGTCTCCTCCGAAATGCCGGAAGTGCTCGGCATGAGTGATCGCATTATGGTGATGCACGAAGGGCGCATCAGCGCAGAATTCAACACCCGCGATGCCAATCAGGAGAAGCTGATGGCAGCGGCAGTCGGTAAACAGTGGCAAGCAGAGCAAGAGGCAGCACAATGACAACCCAAACCCTTTCCCGCCGCGGCGTCATGAGCAAGGCCTGGTGGATCGAGAACAAGTCCCTGGTCGCGCTGCTGGTGCTGATCGGCGTGGTCTCCTTCCTGAGCCCCAACTTCTTCACCGCCGACAACCTGCTCAACATCCTGCGCCAGACATCGGTCAACGCCATCATGGCGGTCGGCATGACGCTGGTCATCCTCACCGCCGGCATCGATCTGTCGGTCGGCTCGGTACTGGCCCTGTGCGGCGCCCTGGCCGCCACCATGGTGGCCATGGAGCTGCCCATCGGCCTGGTGATCCCCCTCACCCTGGGGGCCGGCGCCCTGCTTGGCAGCATCAGCGGCCTCATCATCGCCAAGGGCAAGGTACAGGCCTTCATCGCCACCCTGGTCACCATGACCGCCCTGCGCGGCGTCACCATGGTCTACACCGAGGGGCGCCCCATTTCCACCGGCTTCAGTGACGGCGCCGATCACTTCGCCTGGCTCGGGACCGGCTACCTGCTGGGTCTGCCGGTGCCCATCTGGCTGATGGCCATCGTCTTCCTGCTGGCCTGGTACCTGCTCAACCACACTCGCCTGGGCCGCCACATCTATGCCCTCGGCGGCAACGAATCGGCCACCCGCCTCTCTGGTATCAATGTGGATCGGGTCAAGCTCGCGGTGTATGGTCTGTGCGGCATGCTGTCGGCACTGGCCGGGCTCATCGTCACATCCCGCCTCTCCTCCGCCCAGCCCACAGCCGGCATGGGGTACGAGCTGGATGCCATCGCCGCCGTGGTGCTGGGGGGCACCAGCCTGATGGGGGGCAAGGGCCGTATCATGGGTACCCTGATCGGTGCCCTCATCATCGGCTTCCTCAACAATGCCCTCAACCTGCTCGACGTCAGCTCCTATTACCAGATGATCGCCAAGGCCAGCGTGATTTTGCTTGCCGTGATGATCGATAACAAAAGCAACCGTTAACAAGCCACGCCACACACAAGGAATGAAATGATGAAAAAGCTCAATACCCTGCTCGCTGCCGCCATCATGTCCGTGCTGGGCACCGCCCAGGCCGCGGATCACACCCTGGCGATGGTGGTCTCCACCCTCAACAACCCCTTCTTCGTCACCATGAAGGAGGGGGCCGAAGCCAAGGCCAAGGAGCTTGGCTACGAGCTGGTGGTGCTGGACTCCCAGAACGACCCGGCCAAGGAGCTCTCCAACGTGGAAGATCTCGCCGTGCGCAAGGTCAACGCCATCCTGATCAACCCGACCGACTCCGAAGCCGTGGGCAACGCCATTCGCCTGGCCAACAAGGCGAACATCCCGGTGCTGACCCTGGACCGCGGCGCAGCCCAGGGTGACGTCAAGGCCCACATCGCCTCCGACAACGTGGCCGGTGGCAAGCTGGCTGGCGACTTCATCGCCGAGAAGCTGGGCAGCGGTGCCAAGGTGATCCAGCTGGAAGGGATCGCAGGTACCTCCGCCGCCCGTGATCGCGGCGAAGGCTTCGCCCTGGCGGTCACCGCCAACAAACTGCAGGTGCTGGCCTCCCAACCCGCCGACTTTGACCGCACCAAGGGTCTGAACGTCATGGAGAACCTGCTGGCCGCCCATCCGACCGTGCAGGCAGTGTTCGCCCAGAACGACGAGATGGCGCTGGGTGCCATCCGCGCCGTGCAGGCCGCTGGCAAAGAGGTGATGATCGTGGGCTTTGACGGCACCGACGATGGCAAAGCCGCCGTGGCCAAGGGTAAACTGGCCGCCACCGTGGCCCAGCAGCCTGCCCTCATCGGCGCCATCGGCGTGGAAACCGCCGACAAGGTGCTCAAGGGTCAACCGGTGGAAAAATCCATCCCGGTACCGCTGCAAATCGTCAACAAGTAAGTTGTTGGGGGGAGGTTCGCCTCCCCTCTCTTTTTCCGCCAGTGCCGCCTGGTCTGGGCCCACCCAGACCAGGATGTACTCAACCAAGGGTGATAGGAATGAATCGTCTCGTAGTCCTCGGCAGCGTGAATGCGGATCATGTGCTGCGCGTTCCCCACTTTCCCCGCCCCGGTGAAACTCTGACCGGCCACAGCTATCAGGTGGTGCCCGGCGGCAAGGGCGCCAACCAGGCGGTGGCCGCCGCCCGCCTCGGTGCCCCAGTCTCCTTCATCGCCCGCATCGGTGATGATGCCATCGGCCACCAGATGAAAACCGGGTTTGCCAACGACGGCATCGATGTCAGCGCCGTCGAACTCGACCCCAGGCTCCCCACCGGCATCGCCATCATCTATGTGAGCGACGAGGGGGAGAACAGCATCGGCATCTCCGCCGAAGCCAATGGCGCCCTCACCCCGGCCGTAGTGCAAGGTCACGAGGCAATGATCGCCGCCGCCCACACCCTGCTGCTGCAACTGGAAGTGCCGCTGGAGAGCGTGCAGGAAGCGGCCCGTCTGGCTCGTGCCCACGGCACCCGGGTGGTGCTCAACCCCGCCCCCGCGCGCCCGCTCTCAAGGGATCTGCTGGCGCTGGTGGACCTCATCACCCCCAACCAGACCGAGGCCGAGCTGCTGACCGGCGTCAAGGTGACGGACGAAGCGAGCGCCCGTGAGGCTGCCACCCGCTTCCACCAGATGGGCATCGGTGAGGTGATGATCACCCTGGGGTCTCAAGGGGTCTATTGCAGCAAGGGGCAGCAACAGGCGCTCATGCCGGGTTTCCGGGTCAAGGCAGTGGATACCACGGCGGCCGGGGATACCTTCAACGGCGCCTTCCTGGCGGCCGAGCTCGCCGGCGCCGACTTTGACGCAGCCGTACGCTTTGCCCACGGGGCGGCGGCACTCTCCGTCACCCGGTTTGGTGCCCAGAGCTCCATCCCGAGCAAGCAGGAGGTCGATGCCTTCCTCCTTGAACAGACTGCGCAGGGGCACTGATGGCCAATATCAAGGAGGTGGCCGCGCTGGCGGGGGTGTCGACCACCACCGTCTCCCACGTCATCAACGAGACCCGCTTCGTGGCCGAAGAGACCCGGGAGCGGGTCTTCGCCGCCATGCGCGATCTCAACTATGCCCCGAGCCTGGTGGCCCGCAGCCTCAAGGTAAAGGAGACCAACAGCATCGGCATGCTGGTTACCACCTCCAGCAACCCCTTCTTCGCCGAGGTGGTGCGCGGGGTGGAGCGCTACTGCTTCGAGCAGGGTTACAACCTGATGCTGGGCAACACCGAAGGACAGGCCGAGACCGCGCTCTCCTACCTCAAGATGATGCTCAGGAAACGGGTCGACGGCCTGCTCATCATGTGCAGTGAAGGGCAGCAGGAGGTGTTCAACCAGCTCGACTGGCTCAAGAGCCTGCCAGTCGTGGTGATGGACTGGGGCATGGAGAACGGCGAGGTGGATCTCATCGCCGACAACTCCCATCGCGGCGGCTACCTGGCAACCCGCCACCTGCTGGGGCTGGGTCACACTGCCATCGGTTGCATCACGGGGCCCCACAGCCGCGCCCCGGCCAACCAGCGCCAGGCGGGTTTCGAGCAGGCAATGCAGGAGGCCGGGCTCACCGTCAATCCGGGCTGGATCCAGGAGGGAGACTTTGACTGCGCCAGCGGTGCCGCCGCCATGACCCGCCTGCTGGCACTGCCAGAGCGTCCCACCGCGCTGTTTGTCTGCAACGACATGATGGCCATGGGGGTCATCAGTGCCGCCCATCAGGTGGGGCTGGTGATCCCCCGCGATCTCTCCATCGTCGGCTATGACAACGTGGCGCTGGCCCAGTTCATGTCCCCCCCGCTCACCACGGTCAATCAACCGAAAGAGGAGCTGGGCCGCCTCGCCGTCACCCGGCTGCTGGCGCGCATCAACGGCGAGCCCATCGCAAACCGCATGATCACCGTGGATCCGGACCTGGTGATCAGACACTCCTGCGCTCCCTTTTCCTCACCGGACAGCAAACCAGTTTAAGTGCCAGCAAGCAGCAGAAGGGCGGCAATGAGCCGCCCTTCTGTGTATTGTCTCCTTGGCATCGGCCCCGAGACTGCATAAGCCACCACTCAACTTAGCTTGAGATCATCCTCTTGCTGCGCCTCTCCCCGGGGAGCCAGGCGCAGCAGCCCCAGCGCCGTTGCCAACGGCTGGAGCAGCGCCTCGCACCCGGAGGGGGCTGGCAGCCAGTAGCGAATTGGCCAGCCCGCCTGCAGCAGTTCGGGGGCGCTGCTGCCAAGCTCGCTCAGCGCCAGCATGCAGCCACACTCGCGCATCTTCTCAAGCAGGGTGGCATCCGGTATCAGCGCAGGCAATGCCAGAATCAGCCTCCCCTGTGGCAAGGGGGGCAGGCTCGCCAGCAGAGGGGCCAGCTGGGCAGGCTGATGAAGCCTTACCAGCAAGGTGCCATTGCATGGCTCTTCTGTCAGCCATCGTGCCATCACGGGCCCAAGGACACCACGCTCCTGCATCCAGCCCACATCACAGGGCTGCTGGCTCACCCGCCAGCGCAGGCTGACCGCCGTCACCGGCACGCCCTGCTCGTCTCTCATCGGCTCGCAGAGGGTCTCCAGGGGTGAAGGGGCGGCCCCCGCCAGCCATTCCCGCAGTTGGTGCAGCTGCCGCTGGGCCATGTGGAGGTCAGCCTTCATCGCACTCTGATACCACACCAGGGTGTTCCCCTCACGCTTGGCCTCGTTCAATGCCAATATGGCCTGCTCCAATAGCTCATCGGCATCCTCGCCACCCTCGCACCTGGCCACTCCGAAGCGACACGCCAGATCAAAGCTGCTTTCCCGGGTCACGAACTCAAACTGCAACAGGCTCACCATGGCGGCCATGCGGGCATCGAGATCTCCCTCTTCGTCGTCCAGCACCACGGCGAACTCATCGCCCCCCAACCGGTACGCACGGCCGGGGCATGCCTGACGCAACCGGGCCGCGACCGCCTGCAGCAGGCGATCACCAACCTGGTATCCGAGCAGATCATTGACCTGCTTGAACCGCTTCAGATCCAGCACCGCCAGCGCCTGGACCCGATCTTGCAGCAGGGATTGCCTGAGCTGCCCCTGCAAGGCCCGACGGTTGCCAAGCCGGGTCATGGGATCGAGCAGGGAGAGGCGACGATTCTGCAGATTGGTCCGAATGAGGGCAAAGACCAGCACACAGCCCATCACCAGCAGGATCAACTGCCAGATCTGGATCCAGAACAGGCTCTGGCGCAACTGGTTGAGGGAGGCTTCCCGCTCCTGGCCGGAGAGGATCTGATCCCCAATCTGCTCCACCTGATGGGTCAAGCCGGTCAGCCGGACGAGGGCAAGATCGAGGGCTTTCCCCCTCTTCAGCTCCCCGGACTGCATCTGGGGATCCAGCCCCTTGAGTTCGTCAAAGAGCCGTTCAAGCACCTCCCCCAACCCATGCCTCGCCCGCGCATCGGCGGTCTCGGTACTGATCAGGAACACATCCAGCCGGTTCCACAGCAGGTCGTAATCCAGGCTCAGGGCCGCCATGTCGAGCGCCCCGGCACGGTAGAGGCGCACATCATAGAGAAATCGCTGGGACTCCTGCATTACCTGGCTGATGTTCCAGTGGGTGTTGCGGTAGAACATGTCAACGAGCTGCTCGTGCCGACTCTGCAGCAGCAGCCCCGAGAGGGACGAGAAGAGAAACAGCAGGGAAATGGCTGCAAGCAGCAGGTTATCTCGCTGTCGTCGCGTCACGGGACAACCTCGATGCGGATCACCTGCCAGACCATGTTGTTGTGGATGGCGGACACATCCATGTCGGGATGGGCCGAGAGGGGGACCAGCAGCCAGAGCGGCCCTTTATTGCGACGGGTGAGCGGTTTGTCATCCTGGTAACGCACCAGGGTCAGCGGCACCTTAGCAAACAGGGAGAGATCGACCCGCTGCTGGTAGCCATTGAGTGCGGCGACATCGATGGCGCTGGCACTATCCACCTGCTGCGCCGCCAGCACGCTCTTCAGGGTCGGGCCACGATAGCGGTGGGTGCCGAGGGTCCAGGGCGTCGCCGTCTCGAACTCCACTTGTGGCAAGGCGGCCTACGCCGCCTCATCCAGGGTGATTTCCCGCTTGTCCGGCAGGATCAGTTGCAATAGCGAAGAGGAGGAAGCCTGGGTACCGAACGAGAAAAGCACCAGCAGGAGCGAGGCCATCCCGCGCGTTGGAAAGTTCATGACATGTTGTGCCAGCTGCATCTTGAAGTTAGGTGTCAGTGTGGCGATTTCAGTGGGTCAATGCAACTGTGTGAAAAATCAATAATTATGGGCCGCGCATCTCCATCCAGTTATGTCCCTCGACGGTGAGAGGCTGATGGCCTTGTTGCACAATTCCAAAGCAGGACAGCAGTCTCTCAGGCGCCGATTTCGCTCAGTTGACCTGTTGTCGTACA
>NZ_JAPDBZ010000153.1:0-9352 GCF_027705505.1 Aeromonas sp. QDB56 | reverse complement strand
CACAGGTGGTTTTTGACGAACTTCTGAAAGCAGCCTGATTTTTAATCGGGAATTGCACTTCGAAGTTGAATTCGCGAAGCCCAACGGCGCGTGGCGGAGATCACCGTCAAGATTGTTAGTGAAGAGGCTAAGCGACTGGGGAGCAGCAAACAGCTGAACACGCCCGAAGTGCTGCAAAGCGTCACGCGCAAGGTGCAGCAGGTGATGAAGGAGATATTCCCCCCCGTCTCCACCTCTGAGGTACAGCCTGAGCTTACTGGTATGAACTTGCCTGAGCCGGTTGCTCCGGTTGAGATAGACGAAAAGAGTATCGGTGTGCTGGTCGGACAGATCACGGAAAAACTGGCGGAATACACCATCGATATTCCGCAGATTGTGATTCTGCCGACGCGCGAGGTGAACTACGGATTTAGCGAGTTTGACCTCGGTGGACTGAGCAGTATTGCCATGCGACCGGGTAGCCAGGAAATGTTGCTGCGCAACTTGAAAGACAACAGCACCAGCACCATCAGTTGGGCGCGTGGTGGCATGACCGAGGCGCGGTTGGAGGACTACCTGGTTCATCATCTCTTCGATCATGACGAAATTGATTATGACGAGCATGCTGCAACCCTATACCGTCTTGCTGGGCAGATGGTTGCTCATCTGAAAACCTATCTAACAGATGAAGAAGCCGAAGTTTTGCTCAAAACCCAAGGCCGCCAGCTGGCTGATTTCATCTGGGCGCAGATGAAACAGCATATGTGGACGACACCAACCGATTATGTCGGCAGTGTCACCAAAGGCTTTGATGTCTTGCGTCCGGCCACCTTCAACTACGCCCACGATGAACAACCACGAGATTTCCGGGCGCCTGTTCCGGCGGGAGAGAAGAGCCGGGTGCGGCAGATGCTGTTCACTGGTTTTCGTAAATGCTGCTATCCGTACCAGAAGTTCGATTCAGTGGATGGTGAGTGGCGCTTGGCGCAGATCCTCGAAGGGGATGCCAGCGTGCTCAAGTGGATGAAGCCTGCACCTGGTCAGTTCCGGATCGAGTATGCCAATGGCCAGAACTATGAACCGGACTTCGTGGTGGAGACCCAAGACGCCTTCCTGCTGATCGAGCCCAAAAAAGCAATGGACGTCGCTTCAGTTGAAGTGCAAGCCAAGGCAAGAGCCGCTGTACGTTGGTGTAAATACGCCAACGAACACGCTATCGAGCATTCAGGTAAACCGTGGCGCTACGTGCTTATCCCTCACGACGATATTGACCTAAGCCGCAGTATTGACGGCCTGGTGAGTGAGCATGAGGTGTCTTAAGTTTTGACCCTGTTGATTGTATAGCGGGCAACTTTACTTCATGATTGTCAATCAAAGATTTTAATGAGACCCTTGATTGACGGGGATGAGGGGGCTGATCAACAAATAGCGCCTTAAATGGCGAAGAAACGGTCTAAATAGGCTGATTCAAGGCATTTACGGGAGAAAAAATCGGCTCAAACATGAAGAAATGAAATGACTGAGTCAGCCGAGAAGAATTTCCCCGCTTATTCGCACCTTCCCTAACTACACGGCACTGTTTAGATGATGTTAACCCCCTAGCCTTGATGGGGCTAGGGGGTTCCGTTCGTGGTTACTCATTAGTTTATCTTGCGTATGGAATGTAGTGGTCTAATCATATCTGACATCACTAAGCAATTACTCAAGTAGGCTACGTAGCATCCAAGCCGTCTTCTCGTGTAATTGGATACGTTGTGTCAACAAGTCAGCGGTCGCTTCATCATTTGCGGCCTCAACCAGAGGAAATAAGGACCGAGCTGTTTTAACAACGGCCTCCTGGCCCATAACAAGGTTGGCAATCATCACCATGGCAGCAGGAACATCATGATCTTCTTTGATTACTGTCATGCGAGAAAATTCATGATAGGTTCCAGGAGCAAAACAACCCAATGAACGAATACGCTCAGCAATGAGATCTACCGCCAACGCTAGCTCGTTGTATTGATTTTCAAACATTAGGTGCAAACTATTAAACATTGGTCCTGTTACATTCCAATGGTAGTAGTGTGTCTTAATATACAAGGTATAACTGTCTGCCAATAGCCGAGACAATCCTTCGGCAATCTCCAATCTGGCAGACTCAGAAATGCCAATGTCAATTATTTGCTTGCTCATCATGACTCTCCTTCTATTAAAATTCACACACGTTAGGTACAACATGTGTCACGCTTGATACTTATACGAAAAAAGCAAATTCAAGTAATTAGTTTCCGCTGATAAAAATGTCTGTCGATATGTCGGTTATGACTTTTTCGACTTCCATTTAATTTTTGCATCAGATATTGAGCCTAGGTTTATAACATTCTCATACCCATTATGGATTAGAGCCTGTCGCGCAGACTCAGCCCGACGTCCGGAGCGGCAATACAGGCGGATCGGCTCTTGCTTGGCGATGCCCAGTTTGGATACTTGCGGCACTATCTGCTGGAACTCGATATTTGTTGCACCAGCAACATGATCTGCTGAAAATTCCTCGGCCGTTCGCACATCAATTAACCACTCCTTGGCCTGCACGCTCAGGCTCGCCAGCAAGGCAGCACCTAGTAACAGGGTTCGCATCAACATTCGTTGCTCCTTATTCATCGGTAGATTCGTACAGCTTTATTCACCACAGGTACCAAAACGCCCTTTCTGCGCCAGGTTGGCAATAAAGATCACCAGCCAGATCACCAGATAGAGGGCAAAAATCGGCACCAACCACTGGGGCAACTCCCACCCCAACAATGACCACTGCCGTTCTGCACAATCGGCATAGGCGGCAAAAAACCACGGTGCCCAAGTGTCCAGTGGTAACCAACTGGGGAAATCCGGCAACACGCTGCAGGTGTTGAAGGGGGACGGGTTCAGCAGGTAATCCACGTGCTTTAGAGCTAGCTGTAACCCACGAATGGCACTGTAGCCCCAGATCAGGATCCCCAACCAACGAAACAGCGCCCGTTTCGGATCGATCAGCGCGACCAGCGCCGCCGCCATCAGACCCATGGTGGCGATGCGCTCATACACACACATGACACAGGGAAACAATCCCAATCCGTGTTGGAACAACATGGCGCAGAGTTCCAAAAATAACGCTGAAACCAACAGTAACACCCAGGACCATCGTTGCTGCGTGATCCCTTGCAAATAAGCAATCATGATGACACCTCTTCCTTAAGTGACAATTCGCTGCGCCTCGATGACATATCGGGCTCCAACCTGCAGTGATTGAACATCAACCTCTGGCAATTCACGTTGAATGCGCTCGATGACACTATCACCGGTGCAGTGACCAAGACGCAGAAAATCCAGCTGGCATCGTTTGAGAAAACTCATCGTATGGGCCAGACGAGACTCATCGGCATGCAACAGGTGCAAACCGCCGATAAGACCCGCCACCTTGAGTATTCCCGTTACCTGACGCAGGTGGGTGATGGTATTGATGAGTCCGGAATGACAACACCCCAATACGATCACCAGCCCTTTTGGGGTGTTGAACCACAGCGCCTGATCATCAGGCAGTTCATCGGACTCAAAACCCTCGGCATCGAGAAAAAATGGGCCACCCACATCTTCCAGGGGATCTAGGCGCGGAATTTCGCCACTGGTGCCCCAATAGGGCGTCAGCAGTTGTGGATCTAGATTCCAAAGCCGCATAGTTGTCGGCAGTTGCCATATCTGGCGGACAACGTCCGTCGGCATACCGATGCGTCGCACCGGCTTGCCCGGGTGGCGGCTGTAACGCGGCAAGATGACGCTGGGATGCGCCATCACAGGACAGGTCACTCCTTGTTGCCAGAGCTCTCTCAACCCACCCGTGTGGTCATAGTGACCATGGCTGAGGACCACCATCTGGCACTCGTCTAGCGGGATCTGCAGTTGCGCAGCGTTTTGCGCCAGCGTTTGCCCGGATCCTGTGTCGAACAGGAGTTGCAACTCAGGAGCATCCATCCAGAAAGCCAGACCGTGCTCGGCCTGCAACTCGCCCTGAGCATGATTGTCACAAAGGACGGTGAGTTCTACGTTAATTGCCATGAGCCAGGCTCCCTGGTGATGGGGCAATAAACTTGGCAGAAGCCCGTGCCACCTTTTGCTGCCCGGCCATCAACCAAGCCTCGAGCTGATAAATGCCGCGGCGCTGGCCAAGCATTTTTGCGCAGACCATCAGCGTCTGCCCCAAGCGAATCGGTTCCATGAACCGTACCGTCAACTCGGCAGTCAGTGCCTGAATTCCTTGCGAAAAGAGACAATGAGTCATGGCCGCATCCAGCAACGTTGATGTCATACCCCCATGCAACAAGCCTGTATACCCTTGGTGTTTGGGACTGACCACAAAGGGAGCACTCACAGTGCCGTCAAATTGCGGGGAGAAAACTAATCCCAAAGAGTCTGAATTATGCTCACGCAAACCACAGACCATGCAGTGAGCGTGACTCCGTTGAGCATGTTGATAACTGTTCATCCGTTCCTACTTAGCGGCAGACAAAGTGTCTGCCGCTTCCTGCCACCAATTAATTGGCCAACTCTTCCACCGCCGCCAGTGCCTGAGTGCCATAGATCACCGCAGGGCCACCTCCCATCAATACAGCCACATCGATGGTTTCGACCAGCTCTTGCTTGCTGGCCCCAGCTTTCAGTGCCGCCGCAACATGGGCCCCGATACATCCATCACAGCGGGCCGCTATTGAGATTGCAGTTGCAATCAGCTCCTTGTGTTTGACGCTCAGTTCACCCTCACGCATTGCGGCCTTGTGCAGAGCCAGAAATGCATTCATGGTATCCGGGCTCGCCTTGCGATAAGCCGAGCCGAACTGGCGCTGTTCCTGATTAATTTCTGTGTAATTTTTTGCCATAAAACACCCCAACTTTATGTTGTTACTACTCAAAGCGTATCGGTAACCATCTGGTAGGTCTTATAACCTCCGGTCAGATTGCGAGCCTGAAAACCATTTTGTACCAACATGCGATAGGCTACATGTCCCCGCAGCCCCACCTGACAAGCCACCAGAATTTCTTTATCGACAGGCAGCGTATATAAGCGATCCCGCAACTCATCGAGTGGAATGTTCAACGCATTCGGAAAGGAGCCTGACGCTTCTAACTCTGGCGGATTTCGAACATCCAGAACCACTTGATCGGAGGCTCCCAGTAATAGCTCTTCGGTGTGACATATCGCCTCATCACCATTCATCACATTACTGGCAACCATACCGGCTTGGTTCACCACATCGCGCGCCGAACCAAACGGTGGCGCATACGTCAATTCCAGATCAGCCAACTGCTGAACGGTCATACGGGCTCGTTGCGCAACGGCTAAAACATCAATTCGTTTGTCGATACCATCCAAACCAGCGGCCTGAGCTCCCAGGATCTGACCATCCGTAGGATCAAACAGTAATTTCAAGGTTACCGGGTGAGCACCGGGGTAGTAACTGGCGTGGCTAGCGGTATGCACGTAAATCTTTTCATAGGTCATATTCAGCCGCTTGAGCGTTTTTTCGTTCAAGCCTGTACTGCCAATGGCCATATCAAACACTTTGCAGATCGCGGTGCCTTGTGTCCGGCGATAATGCTCGTGGCGACCAAGCATATTGTCAGCTGCAATACGCCCCTGCCGATTCGCAGGACCAGCTAAGGGAACCAACGCCGCTTCGCCGGTAATAAAGTTCTCCGTCTCGATAACATCGCCAACCGCGTAGATATCCGGATCTGATGTCTGCATGGCACTATTGACCTTGATGCCACCCAAATCCCCCAACGCCAGACCTGCTGTCGAGGCCAGTGTTGTTTCTGGTTTCACGCCGATCGCCAAAATGACCATGCCTGTTGGCAACATATCGCCTGAGCTGAGCATCAGATTAAGGTTGTGCGTATGTGTAGCTGGTTGATCATAAACCCCGGTTGACTCAGGCTCAGCCGGACAAAAATCAGCAACAGAAATAGCCGCCAAGCCTGTTTTGAGGCGAAGATCGATCCCCTTATCCCGCATGTGCTGATGCAGCATGGCTGCCATCTCTCGATCAACTGGAGCCATAACTTGGTCAGAAAGCTCTAATAACGTGACGGCAACACCGCGTCGATGCAGGGCCTCCACCATCTCCAACCCGATGAATCCGCCACCAACGACCGTGGCATGTTTTGGCTTCTCGGCGGCCAACATCACCAAGATCTTGTCCATGTCGGGGATATTACGCAGACTATAAACGTGACTATTCGCGATCCCTGGTATCGCAGGCTTCACGGGAGACGCGCCAGGACTCAATAACAACTTGTCATAAGACTCCTGATATATCTCTCCTGTTTGGATACGCTTGACGGTGACTATTTTTTTGATTGGGTCAATATGCGTAACTTCATTGAGAACGCGCACGTCAACGTTAAATCTTTTTTTGAAACTTTCTGGAGTCTGAAGTAGTAATGCTTCACGGCTATCTATTTCACCACTGATATGATACGGCAAACCACAGTTGGCAAAAGAGACAAACTCACCTCGCTCCAGAATGATAATTTCTGCATCTTCAGAAACTCGTCGAGCCCGAGCAGCAGCTGAAGCCCCTCCGGCTACACCACCAATAATTACAATCTTCGTCATATTAATTCCTTACTGTGCTATCAATTCACAATGTGTCATTCCGGTCGGCAAAATTCAGCAGCGAATATCGCTTTAACGGTTCGAGTTACCAGCCAGAGTAATAAGCCAGTCAGCATGCATAACAGTACGACTGATATGGTTTGAAAGAATAGGGATGAAGTTAAATGTGCCATCTTTATAGTGGCAACAGTTAAAGCGGCTACAGGGAATGAATAAGCCCAAGAAGAAATAAAAAATGGAACTTTGATGAATCTAAATATATTCATTGCAAGCAACAAACTCAGAAACAGTGCAATGTAATAAATGATCCGAGCAAAAGCATCTAGTTCCCCGACCATACTGGTATAGGAAATAAATCCTACAGATGGCGGTGCAAGAAGAATAAACAACATGGGTGTCATGCGAGCAGGTAATGGTTCATGAAAGAACAGCCGATACATGATGATCGTCAACAACACGAGCCAAAAAACGATTCCGATGCTAAAACAAAACCAGCTCAACTCGATATAGCCTAATTGGCTACCAGTAATAGGAACAATAATGTTACCCACCACTGGGATAAACCAGCTTGGATTCGCATGTGATAGTGTGTAGTGAGTGTGGTGGATCCAGCTGCTCATCACATATAAGGTGAAAGCAATTTGCAAGGCTGTCCCTACCATCCATAAATAAGTGGATACTATGGTTTCTTGCTGCCAAACAACAGAGAGTAGCAATAGGCTTATAGAAAAAGATGGGAAGAAGTTTATCCGCACTGGGTGGTGGATTTCTTCTAGTACTGCATGTGGGTAATGCCATATTTTTATAGCATAAAAAATTGACACAAAGATCATTGCTATGGATGTTGCGTAAGCGAATACGATCCAGATATCTGTACCAGATGAAAAAATCCCAGCGGCAGCTTTCCAAGCCAGAGTAAAACCAGATAGTCCCATAATCATTGAAAAAAATGACACAGGGAAATAAGCAATCCGGGGCAAAGCCGGTGCGGATTCAGGGCTGTCTATATTTAAGGTCATGTTGAAATCCACCATTTGGAATGATTTTATTCAATTCATTGCATTAGCATCATCTAATGCAGTGTATTACACCTCTGCTTCACCACCCCGATAATGATAGAGTTACAATGAGTATCTGGCTGGAGATTAAACTAATTTCCAGCCAGAACCATTGCCTACGTTTTATCGACTATGGCGTCGCTAAAAATTTAGCGTTGCTGTTTAACTGGCTCGGCTATCTGGTACAAATGTTCGTCACATCGCGTATGACAACCGCAAAGCCGCTCTTCGTCAGCTTCGGTGGACAATTCCTGTTTCCGCTTGCGAACTTGTCGGAGCCAGAACAGCGACGAGACGCCCATAAAGCTCAGCCAAGTGAACAATATCGGCAGCGCCCATTGACTCAGGATTGGCAGCATCGGCCACGACCCTGGCCGTGGCGACCACAATCTTGTCTACGCATCTGATTCCGTTGGCTAGGAGCCATTTCTTGGCGAGGGGAATTAGCAGTGTGACAGCAAGCGTCTGAATGCTCTCCCTCTGGATGGTGGCAACCACAACCACCAGATTTTGCCTTCGCTTCATGATTCAGCGATTGACGGCCTTGGCTAGCCTGATGCAATTGCAGTAAACCGCTGGCAATCGGATCAACCAGCTCATGGGCTGAACGACGACCACAGTTTGTCTGATACACGGCAAACTGCCGCGCCAACAATTTACCTAACATCTGCTCGCCGATATTGCGAACTACAATCCGATCGACCTGCTGCTCGGCCAACAGATCGACCATTTTCTGCTTCCCTGCACAACCTTCTGCTAAGGCCGGATTATCAACCCGGTTAATTTCAATGCCTCGCTCATCCAGGAACACCAGGCAATTTGCCTTGGTAAAATGGTTGGCGACCCGATCATCATTCATTGGAATGGCAGTGATCATTTTTTGAATCTCCTTCGTCCTCAAGGTGCATCATCAGCGCCTTGCCCTGTGTTAGACAGTCCACAACCTTGAATCGAGCTGCTTTCAGGACATTGGCCAGTGTCTGCCGTGAAACCCCCATCTCTATTGCCGCCTCTTGCTGCTGCATGCCGAGTAAATCGACCAGTCGCAAGGCTTCAAATTCGTCATCTTTCAAGCGCACCTGCTCCAATTGACTCATGGGCCGAGCATTCGGCTTGAAACAACTATCCGCTGGGCGGCCACAGATGTTACGTGGGATCTTGGGTCTAGCCATGGGGGCTCCTTGTTGGCATATGCTATATATACGCCTTGAATATGGCATATGCAATATTTGATTGCGAAAAGGTTTAAATCTGCCTAACCTGTCACACGAACGGTTACGTCAATCCATGTGATGAAAAATATCTATAAATTTCATGATGTTATTTTTTTCGTCGAAAGGTAGTCATGATGCGGCGATAGCATCAGACCTATCATAATGAAGTTTGAGGAGATTTATGCACTACCACCAGTACTACCCCATTGATGTGGTGAATGGACTTGGGACTCGTTGTTCGCTGTTTGTTTCCGGTTGCGAGCATCAGTGTAAAGGTTGTTACAACCAATCAACGTGGCGGTTGGACTCTGGTCATCTCTTTACCCAAGAAATGAGCGATCGAATCATTACTGATCTCAACGATACCAAAGTTCGAAGAAGAGGGCTCAGCCTCTCCGGGGCCTTGTTGCACAAATCGGGGAACTATCTAGCCAAGTGGTGATCTGATCTCCCGGATCAATCACCGAGCACAG